>CAZWDG010000368.1:0-2510 GCA_964633075.1 uncultured Candidatus Brevefilum sp. | reverse complement strand
GCCAAGGATCTTTACCGTTTTGCCGATGCTTACGGTCCCACCGGACGATCGGCTTATATCCGGGCTCGCTTCACCTTTGACCTGACCTTTCCCCTGGTTTATACCGTTTTTCTGGTGACGGCGATCAGTTTTCTGATGAAACGGGCCAAACTTTCGACATCCCGCTGGGGTTGGCTCAATTTGCTACCAATGGCAGGCGCACTCTTCGATTTCCTCGAAAATATCTCCGCATCTGTTGTTATCGCGAGGTATCCCAAAACCACCATCGTGATCGATCACCTGTCTGGGGTTTTTACGCTCATAAAGTGGAGTTTTATAATTGGCAGTTTCCTTGCATTGGTTGTCTTAGTGGGGATTGTATTGGTAAGCGTATTCAAAAAACCTAAGCCAATTAAGCCTTGATATAGACTTTATAACATCATAATTTCTCAAAAGGATCCCATCACACATTGATCAATTTGACTTTGGGGAACCCAGAAATTAACTTAACATCAAGTTAAGCAGTTCATTTACAGTAACTATTCTTCTGGGATTGGTTCGAACAATACCTATAAGGAGTGTGAACTGAACCTTAATAAAAATTCCCTGTGAGCATATCTCTATAAAAGCAACGCACCAAGCACATAAGGCAGCAAAGCCAGAAGTGCTAACAGGGGATGCCCACGACGGGTTGTATTGTGGCTATCCCAACTGAACAAGAAAAGAGCCAGACCAAAGGCGATTAATCCACTTGAAATTAAAACCATGATGGATCCCCACGGTGAAAAAGTGGCGACTTTTCCCATCGCCAACCCATCGAAGGCATTCATAGCATGGGATGCGGGCAGGAACCGGGCGATTCTTCGAGCAAATTCTGGCATCATACTTAGGGGGACCATTAACCCTCCCAGGATCATCGATGGGACAAAAATCACTTGCGACCAAAGCACAGTTGCGTTCGAACTTTTAGAAATCACGCCAATCAAGATGCTGATCGTCGAACAGGCAAAAACCAAGGCTAAAAAGACCAAAATATAGGTCAGCCAGTTGATGGGTAAGGGCGCATCAAACAATAATGGTGCAGTCAATGTAATGATGGCGCTTATAATCGCCAGGTGAAAGATGGTTGACAACACCGGAATGAGCAAAATCGAGATCGCAGGAATGCCATTGATCTTGTAACTCCGAAAAATGCCATTTTCACGGGCATCGACCAGGGGAATTGGAATTGCCAGCAATGTTGCTGACAATACACCAAAAATGACGAATGCTGGGATCATATTTTCCCTAAAAGGAGGATTGATCGAAGGCATGATAAACCCCATCATCAAATAGAAACCTAAAGGGAAGAGATAATTCAGTAAAAGCAGGTTTTTATTGCGAATCCCGGTTCGAAATTCAAAAGAGAAGTGATTCAGAAAAGCTTTCATAATTGATCTCCTTTTCCGGTAATTTCGAGAAAACGATCTTCCAGGGAGGGTCGCTGAACACGTAAATCAATCAACACATCCTCATTTCTTTCAAGGTGGGAGATGATCGCCGAAATTGAGGTTCCAATATTTGAGCTGAAATAGATAAAATAATCATCCAGAAAAGTTTGCCCTTTCACCTCTGGAATGCTCACCCCTGACAAGCAATTATTTTGGCTCCGTACGGAAACCTTGGTCAACCCAGCCCCTGTAGCGGTTATTTCCATTGGTGTCCCAATCTTGACGATTTTCCCATGTAATAAGATGGCGACACGATCAGCCAATTGCTCAGCTTCAGCCATATCATGCGTTGCCAGGATGATCGTTCTCTGATCCATTTTCAGTTCACGCATGATGTCATGTAGTTCGACACGCGTCGCGACATCCAAACCTGCCGTAGGTTCATCCATAAAAATGATCTGTGGATTGTGTGCCAAAGCCAAAGCGAGGGTCAGGCGCCGCTGCTGTCCTGCAGAAAGCTCAAAAAACTGAGCGTGACATTTCTCAGATAATCCAAAGCGATCAAGTAGATCAATGCGTGGTTCAACATGATGATATCCGCTAAAGATCTTCATAGCCTCATCCGGCGTGATGTTTTCTGGCAACCCAGCGGATTGAAGCTGGACGCCAATGATATTTCTCAGCTTTCGAAAATCATTGATAGGGTTAATCCCAGCCACTTGCAAGGATCCGCTGTCTGGCTTGCGTAATCCTTCCAGGCACTCCAGTGTGCTTGTCTTCCCAGCGCCGTTTGGTCCCAAGATTCCAAAGATTTCCCCCTTTCTAACATCAAAATTGACCTTATCCAGGGCAACAAAATGATCGTAAGTCTTGAATAAATCCTTTACTTCAACAACGGTCTTATCCATCAGGTTGTGTTCTCCTTTCCTGTATAAGTAATCAATTGAAAATTTATTAGAAATAATTTTCAATTTCCAAAAGTACCGAGGATCTGGACTTAGATCTCTAAAATGTACCTGGCTGCCTGAATTCCGTTTGAAAAAGGACTGATTACCTTATTCATAAGCAATCAATAATCAGATAAGTAATATATTACAACGG
>CAZWDG010000367.1:0-2512 GCA_964633075.1 uncultured Candidatus Brevefilum sp. | reverse complement strand
AATGGAGAGAGGTGAAGGTTGGGTGTTGGAAACCAGGTACTGGGTAATGGGTACTAGGAACTTGGTACTAGGATTTGGGTTAACCGCACTACACAAACCTAAGCGCCTAATACCCAATACCTAAGCGCCTAATACCAAATCCCCAATACCTTTCCGATTCCATTCACCAATCCCCATTCACCGAATTAAAGAAAAATGACCCTCCGGAGACTCGAACTCCGAACCAATTGATTAAGAGTCAACTGCTCTACCAATTGAGCTAGAGGGCCATTTTAGGCAATTATTATAGCACAATCCCGATGAAAGTTTAAGTCACCCTGGTGCTGGTCATTGGAATCCGCTACATTTCCCAAGTTTGGGCTGGTTTTAGGCTTTTCGCCAGGATCCATGACACGAGGATAAAGGCCTCCAGATTGACATTAGACCTTCACCATGCTAGAATTCTTTACTGGAAAGCGACAGGTGAACGGCCGGCGACGGCCATTGGTAACATTTGGCAAGATTGACTGATTGTGAACACAGCAGTACTTCGCCCTGACCGGACTGATGCCGCAGGGCGGTTTTTATTTACCATGGCTTTTCAGATGACACAGACCTCAAATGTGAAAACCCATTTATATATATTTTTTTGAACATTAATCGATTTAGAGAATAACAAGGAGTACAGGAAAATACCTGATGCGTAAAAACGAAAAATTAAGAATTATCCCAATCGGGGGGCTTGGGGAAGTTGGGAAGAACATGACCCTCTACGAGTATGGGAACGACATCCTGATCGTAGATGCAGGGATGATGTTCCCTGAAAATGACATGATCGGGATTGATTACATTATCCCTGATTTTGAAAACTACCTGAGGGAAAAGAAGCACCACATCCGTGGGATCATCTTCACTCATGGGCACGAGGATCATATCGGTGCCATCCAGCATGTGCTGGCGTTAGTCAATGTCCCCATGTACGCCACAAAATTAACCCGCGGCCTGTTGGAAGTGAAACTCAACCGGCATGGGTTATTAGGCAAAGCGGATCTACGGACCATTGACGCTGGCAGCCGCCTTCAAATTGGTCCCTTCCATGTGGATTGCTTCCATGTCTGCCATTCCATCCCGGATGCGATCGGGCTGGGGATCCAAACCCCTGCTGGATTGGTGGTGCATACGGGTGATTACAAGTTTGACCACACCCCTGTCGATAACTGGCCGACAGATTATGCCAAGCTGGCAGAATTTGCCGAGCGCGGTGTCATGGCGTTGCTGGCTGATTCCACCAATGCCACCGACCCCGGTTGGACACAATCAGAGCGTGTGATTGATGATGCGCTGGATGATGTCTTTGCCAAAGCAGAAGGGCGAATCCTGGTGGCCACCTTTGCCTCCCTGATCTCGCGCATGCAGCAAGTGGCCAATGCAGCCATGCGTCATGGCCGGAAGATCGCTTTCACCGGGCGAAGTATGATCGATAATATGAAAATTGCGCGTGACCTTGGCTATGTGGACTTCCCAGAGCAGTTGGTGGTTTCACTTGAGAAGGCGCTCTCCCTGCCTGATAACCAGGTGGTTTTGATGGCAACGGGCTCACAGGGTGAACCCCGCTCGATCATGGGAAGGCTGGCTGAAGGGACCAATCAAAAATTTGACATTCGTGAAGGGGATACGATCATCCTTTCCTCCCAAATCATTCCTGGCAACGAAGAATCGGTCTATCGTATCATCAATAAGCTATTTCGTCGTGGGGCGGATGTGATTTATGAAACGATTGCACCTGTTCATGTGTCGGGTCATGCCAGCCAGGAAGAAATGAAATTACTGCTTCACCTGGTTCGGCCAAAGTACCTGATCCCCATTCATGGTGAACTGCGGATGTTGAAGCAGCACGCCAAACTTGCAGAACAGGTGGGCATGCCCAAGGATAAGATCGCCGTGGTTGAAAATGGACAGATCATTGAGTTTGTCGACGGTGAAATGCATCTTGGTCAACGCATCCCCGGCGATTACATCTTTGTGGACGGCAGCGGTGTAGGCAGCGTGGATAGAAGCATTGTCCGCGAGCGCGAGTCACTCGGCCAGGATGGCATCATGGTGATCAACCTTGCCATCCGCAAGCAGGATGGCAGTCTCATCAGCAAACCCAATATTCTGACGCGTGGGTTCATGCTGCCGGAAGAATTTGATGTGATTGAGGAGGGGCTTCATAGCCGTCTTCAACAGGCTGTGGCTAAGTCAAACGGGAACATGGAAAAAGAGATCCTTCAATCCGTCAAGTCTTATCTGTACCAGGAAACCAAACGAAATCCTTACATTTTTTTGACGGTTAATAAAATTTGAACGAGCTTACTGTGCAGCACTTGCGTGACAATGCGTCTGCATCGCACGCTTCTGATAGTGGATAGATTGCTTCGTCGCACCCTGCGGGTGCTCCATCGCAATGACAGATTTATGGCAGGTCGAGTATGCTGTGCAGCACCTGCGTGATAATCCGCCCACATCGCACGCTTCTGGTACTGGATAGATT
>CAZWDG010000366.1:0-2519 GCA_964633075.1 uncultured Candidatus Brevefilum sp. | reverse complement strand
CCCGAGATTAATATACTTGCATCAATAAAATGTTTTTAGTATAATTTTAATAAGAAATGAATTCAGTTTTGAAGGAGGTGATGAGTATATCGGAAGAAACTAAATCGTTGTGCAGTGTAGAATATCCATTTCTTTAGACATAAAGGAGAAAAAATGAAATCCCGAAAATTTTTGATTAGTATTCTAAGTTTGTTGCTTGTCTTTGCCATGCTCGCTGCATGCGCACCAGCTGAAGAAGCTGCAGAACCAGAAGAAGTAGTCGCTGAAGAACCCGAAGATCTCTATATTCCCGTTATTTCAAAGGGTTTCCAGCATGCTTTCTGGTTGGCAGTCGAAAAGGGTGCTGAACAAGCCGCGGCTGATTATGGCGTGCGCATCACCTTTGAAGGTCCTGAAACAGAAGCCATGGTGGACAAGCAGATGGATATGCTCCAAGCAGCCATAGACAAGAACCCGATTGCGATTTGTTTTGCGGCTGTCGACTCAAAAGCTGCCATCCCCCTGCTGGAACAGGCTGATGCAAAAGGCATCCCGGTCATTGGGTTCGACTCAGGTGTGGACAGCGACATCCCCAAAGCCACTGCTGCTACGGACAATGTCGCAGCAGCCGCCCTGGCAGCCGACAAGATGGTTGAGCTGATCGGTGGTTCTGGTGAAGTGGCGATCATTGCTCACGACAACACCAGCCGTACCGGCATCGACCGAGTCAAGGGCTTCACTGACAGGATCAATTCCACCTATCCAGACGTCACGATTGTGGATACCCAATATGGCGGTGGCGATCACCTAAGATCCACAGATCTCGCAAAGGCGATTATCCAGGGCAATCCAGATCTAAAGGGTTTCTTTGGTGCCAACGAAGGATCCATTATCGGTGTCCTTAACGCTGTCACAGAACTGGGTCGAGAGGATCTTGTCGTCATCGGTTACGACTCTGGTCAACAGCAATTGGAAGCCATTCGCTCTGGTTTGGAAGCTGGTGCCATCACCCAGAATCCCATCGGCATTGGTTACAAATGTGTTGAAGCCGCCTACAAAGCCTACAAGGGTGAAACACTTCCCAAGTTCATTGACACTGGCTTCATGTGGTTTGATGCCACAAATATTGACGATCCAGAAATTAAAGCTGTTCTGTACGAGTAAGGGATCAAAATATTTGTGAATACATGCAGTAAATAATAAAAGAGAGGCTGTCCATATTGGGCAGCCTCTCATCATATAGATTATCATCTTTTGAAAACTTCAGGCGGAAGGATTGCTATTAAGGAGAAAAGAACATGATCATCTGCTGCGGGGAAGCGCTGATTGATTTCATCCCAACCCAAGAAGGCCGGGCGTATCAACCTTGTCCTGGTGGATCCATTCTCAACATCGCCGTAGGTTTAGGACGCATGAAGGTGCCGGTTGGTTTTTTGTCGCGCTTGTCTACAGATTTATTTGGGGACATGCTTGCTGAACATCTGGTGAATAACCAGGTTGATCTTAAGATTTGTCCACGTGTTGAGGGACAAACAACCCTTGCATTTGTCAGTTTGCAGAACGAAGGCACGCAGGAACCACAATATGCTTTTTATGCAGAAGGCGCTGTTGATCGTGAAATGACATTGGCTGATCTGCCTGAAGAACTTGATACAAAAGTGAAAGCCCTGCATTTTGGATCAATCTCACTCGTCCTGGAACCTGGTGCCAGTACCCTTGAAGCGCTGATGAAACGGGAAAGCCGAAAGCGTGTGCTTACATTGGATCCCAATGTGCGACCTATTGTAATTTCCGATTGGGATGCCTATCGTGAACATTTTGAAAATTGGCTGAATTATGTAGATATCCTGCGTCTGAGTGAGGTGGATTTGGGCTGGTTATATCCCGAGGATAAGATTGAGACATTGCTCTCAAATTGGTTTCAATCTGGAGTAAGTCTGATAATCATCACCCGTGGGGTTAAAGGCGCTAACGCGTATCTGCCAAATGGGATGAATGTTTTTGTACCAGCACATAAAGTCGAGGTCAAAGACACCGTCGGGGCAGGAGATACTTTTTTTGCGGCTGTATTGACCTTTTTATTTGATCACGGAGTCCTTGAAAGTCGATCACATATTTTACAGATGACAGAAGAAGACCTTAAGGCTTGCCTCTCCTTTGCGTCAAAAGCAGCAGCGATCAACTGCACACGTGATGGTGCGGATCCTCCCTATCGGCATGAGATGGAAATTTAGGACATTTTCAACCGGATAAACTCAAATCAGATCAGCGGGTTGAGCGCATAATAAATGATAAACACAACGATGGTGACAATTGCATGAAGCGTGAGGGTATTATCCACGCTATGAAGTTCTTCTTCTTGATCTTGCTTCATGAACAATGTCAGAATAAAGGGCGGTGGTAGAATCAACAGTGTAAATAATGCCGCTTCAAAACCACGATCCAGTCCCAAAAAACCTCGCACAAGAAAGTGGTTGAGGGTTAATGCCACCGGGATATTTACAAACAGTCGAATCAGAATCACACGTAATGAATAATAG
>CAZWDG010000365.1:0-2521 GCA_964633075.1 uncultured Candidatus Brevefilum sp. | reverse complement strand
GGATAAAGAGATTAGGCGATCGGTTAAATCACAATGTTCAATTCCGAGAATTTGATGTAATTGTCCATCCCGGTTAAGTTCCAAAACATAATTTCGTTTATGGGATTGGATAAACGTTTTTACCTCTTCTGAGAAGGGTAAAGCACGAATCCGCATATAATCCGTCAGAATGCCGATCTTCTGAAGTTTGTCCTGAGCTTCAATGATGGCCGGTTCGGTGGAACCCATTCCAATCAATCCAATTTCTGCGCCTGCCAACCTGCGGTATCTCGGTTTGGGTAATTGCGGAATAGCAGTGACCATTTTTCGCTTAATCCTGTCCATGATCCTACGCCAGACCTCGGCATCTTCACTGTAATTACCATATTCATCATGGCCTGTGCCACGGGCCAAATAAGGCGCTTCCTCGTGTTTATTACCAATCACGGTACGGTAGGGGATGCCATCCCCATCGATATCAATATATCTTCCCCATCTTTCTGAAAGTGCATTGAGATCCTCTTCCCAATAGATTTTTCCACGATCCATCGGCTTATCAGGGTACTTAAATTTCTCAGTCATCCAAATATTCATACCTAAATCTAGATCACTTAAAACAATCACTGGGGTCTGGAATTTTTCAGCTAGATCAAACGCTTTCCATCCAAATTCAAAACACTCATTGACAGAGGATGGGATGATGATAATGTGCTGGGTATCCCCATGCCCCAAGAAGTAGTTGATGTTCAAATCACCCTGTGCCGTACGGGTTGGAAGACCTGTGCTTGGACCAACTCTCTGAACATCCCAAACGACCAACGGAACCTCAGCAAAATATGCTAAACTCATGTATTCCGTCATCAGACTGATTCCAGGACCAGAAGTTGAGGTCATCGCACGCAAGCCAGCCCATCCAGCCCCGACAGCCATCCCGATCGCCGCCAGTTCATCTTCTGCTTGCACAATCGCGAAGGTGTTTTTCCCTGTGTCAGGATCTTTGCGTAATTGTGGGGCAAACATTCCCAAAGATTCGGCAAGACCGGTGGCAGGTGTGATCGGATACCATCCACAAAATTGGAAACCACCATAAATTGCGCCTAAAGCGGCTGCAGTGTTCCCATCGGTCATGATGTAATCTTGCAAGGGCGCTCGTCTTTCAACCCAATAGCGATCTTTCTTTTCTAAGTTGTTCCTAGCCCAATCCGCAGCTAATTTAACCACTGCGAAATTCGAGTCTGCAACAGAGGTCTTCATATTGAATTGTCTTAATAAGGCTTCATGGATATCACCCAATCCAATCCCCAACATTTGTGCGACAATGCCAACATAAACCATGTTTTCCATGTAATCTCTTAGATCACGTGATATGTCTGCTTCTACGATTAAATCCTTGACAGGCATCGGGTAAGCGATCACATCTTTCCGATCAACGGGTAAATCTATGTGATCTGCATAAAAGACCACCCCACCCGGAACATCGTATGCCAGATCTGCCTGAAATGTGGCCGGATTCATTTGCACGATGATGTCATCATGCGCGACTCTCCCAAGATAACCATCATCAGATACACGAATTGAAAACCATGTGGGTAGCCCTTTGATGTTTGAGGGAAAAATATTCTTTCCCGAGACAGCTATGCCCATTTGAAAAAGTGCCCGCAACAATGTCGTATTTGCAGTGGCACTCCCGGAACCATTTACGGTGCATATGGTCATACAAAAATCGTTCACTCTTTTAACTCCGTGATGACCCTTTTGGATCTGATCGAATTCAGTCTCTTTATTCATTTAGGCTCCTTCCAGAGATCTATTCGAAATGAATTTTAGAATTTTTTTGCTCTCTTTGAAACAGAAGATCCATATGAGCAATTAAAGCCTGATAACCGGACAAAAAGTCGCCCTGTGTGATCGATTCCACCATTTGTCCATGATAATTCCACACACGATCTAAATATTTCCGTTCTTCGTACACACTTAACCCAACAGCTTCATAAATATCCCAATATGATTCCAGGATACCTTGCACAAAAGGGTTCCCAAGACGACGGTAGATCGTTAGATGCAACCGGCGATGCTCTTCATGTGGTATTTGGATGGGAATCGCTTTTAATTTTTTAGCTGCGATTTGGATAATCTCATTGAGATCTTTGATATCGTCCCCTGTAAGACTGCTCACCGCTTGGTACCAATAGGAGGCTTCGATATGATTGCGCAGATCAGAATACTGGCGAAACATCATTCTATCTAAGCTGACGGCAAAAGTCAGGCTGTTCAGAACGGAAGGTTTGAAAGAATAAGGGAGGCATTTAATGCCTGTACGAGGTTTAACTTCAACTAACCCCATCGCTCGGGCAACCTGAAGTTCTTCCCTAAGCGTGGATAAGCTCATCCCTAATTCTTCACTTATAACGTTCAAACTTGGTAAGGACTCTTTCCCCTCTGCCATCTGGTCTGCAAGAAAGGCCAAAAATTTTGATAATTGGTTTGAAAATATTCTATCACTCATATCAACCAGCCTAATTAATATGATTAATCTGATGAT
>CAZWDG010000364.1:0-2523 GCA_964633075.1 uncultured Candidatus Brevefilum sp. | reverse complement strand
GTATATAGTTAACTATACTATTTGTCAAGAGGGAGATTTTCTATCTATTCAATGATCCAGAATCAAAGGGGCTGTTTATCTTCGTAAAAAAGTTACTACTCAGGCAATCCTACTATTGAAGAGTGGGAGCCCAATTCCCATACAGGCTGAGTAGTTACAGGAAAAATAATTATTTTGCGCAATAGTGTAAATCCCACTCGCTTCAACCTGATCACAGGGTCCACTTATCCAAAGGAAAATCCTTAATGATTTCCTGTATAATTTCAATAGTGACTAAGCACCTCGAGCACAGTTAATTCAAAACACATAGAAAAGGCATTTGAGGGATAGAGACTTGGAGGAATAATGGCAACACACGAAGTATCCACAGACATCTTAATCATCGGCGCGGGCATGGGTGGTGTAGCTGCTGCCCTGGCAGCCCTCAAGCTCGGTCGGAATGTCATCCTCACGGAGGAGACAGATTGGATCGGTGGACAATTAACCGCCCAGGGTGTGCCGCCAGACGAATCACCCTGGATCGACTCCCACGGAACCGGCGCTACCCTGTCCTACCGGGGGATGCGAGAAGCTATCCGTGCCTACTACCGCCGCTTTTACCCTTTACTGGAAGAATATAAACAGAACCCCCACCTGAACCCTGGAATGGGCAGCGTTGGCCCTATTTGCCATGAGCCAAAGATCGGACTGGCTGTTTTAGAAGGGATGCTGGCGCCTTATTTAGCCAGCGGCAGGCTGCAGCTCTGGTTAAACCACACCCCCCTGGATGCCGAAACCATCGGCGACCGAGTGGTCACCCTCACCTTAATCAATACCCGCACCGGGGATCAGCCTTTGGTTCATTTTATAACACTTCTGGATGCAACAGAACTGGGTGATCTCCTCCCCCTGGCTGGGGTCGAATATGTCATCGGCGCAGAGTCGCAATCCCAAACCGGTGAGCTGCACGCCCTGCCAGGAGAAGCCGATCCCCTCGATCAACAGGCGCTTTCCTGGTGTTTTGCCCTGGATTATCTGCCTGGGGAAGACCACACCATCAACAAACCCGAAGACTATGATTTTTGGCGTAATTTTAAGTCTGATTTCTGGCCAGGGCTTCAATTGAGCTGGACCACACCTGATCCAACCAACCTGCGCACCGTCCATCGTCCCCTTTTCAACGGGCCTTCTGATGCTATCTTTGCTGACGATATGTGGCACTTTCGACGAATCCTGTATCGCAAATATTACCCCGAAGGCTTTTTCCCCAGCGATGTGACCCTGGTTAACTGGCCGCAAATCGATTATTGGTTAGGACCGGTTTTAGGCGTTTCCGAGGAGGAAAAACAAAAACACCTGCATGGCACCCAGCAATTAAGTCTGTCTTTCCTCTACTGGATGCAGACTGAAGCCCCCAGATATGATGGCGGCGTGGGTTACCCCGGATTGCGATTGCGCGGCGATCTCCTGGGGACAGATGGGTTGGCGAAATATCCCTATGTGCGCGAAGCACGCCGCATCCAGGCTCAGTTTACAGTGCTCGAAGAACACGTGGGCGTGGAACAACGAGGGGATTTGAGAGGCGCAGCTGTTTTCGCTGATACCGTGGGGATTGGCAGTTACCGCATCGACCTGCACCCCAGCACGGCTGGTCGCAACTATATTGATATCCCCAGCTGGCCGTTCCAGATCCCCTTGGGCGCTTTAATCCCCCAGAGGGTGCAAAACCTGCTGACAGCTGGTAAAAATATCGGGGCAACCCACATCACCAACGGTTGTTACCGACTGCATCCGGTGGAGTGGAACATCGGAGAAGCCGCTGGCGCCCTGGCGGCATTCTGCTTGAATCAGACTTTAACGCCTGACCAGGTCAGGAATAATTCACAGCTACTGGCTGATTTTCAAAAGATGCTGGTGGAAAAACTGGGATTTGAACTGGTATGGCCGGAGGTGTTGCGGCTCACCCCGCGTACTAATTTAGATCCTCTCGGCGTCTAGGTAGGATCGATCCCCAGTAGTTCAGCCACAATCCTGACACTATCGCCCACCAAATTCGGGCATAGGGTATGGAAAAGATTCCTGTCACGAACTTCCTGTAGTTCCTCAGGATCACCAATATCAAAGCCAAGCAAACCTGGGCAAGTTAAATCCCCATGAAGTTCTTTAAATCGTTCCTGAAAAGCCTTTGCCAAAGCATAACAGGCATATTTTTTATCCTGATCATAAACAGCAATACCTTTATATATTCCAATGGCCATCAAAGCGCCACTGACTGCTCCGCAGATTCCCCCAGCATGTCCCATACCTCCGCCAAAGGGTGTGGCGATCTTAAGTGCCAGTTCTTCATCCATACCAAATTTCTTTGCGAAGGGGGCAAATGTCGATTGTGCACAATTGTAATGCGCCTCAAAATAATCCCTAGCTTCGGTTTCCAAACTCATGCAAAACGCCTCTCAATTCAAATAACAAAGACGCTTTCAATCCCGCTTTACGTGTTGAGGGCGTCTATTCCTGGCTTTCAATTAATGCTTCGACTTCCTCTCG
>CAZWDG010000363.1:0-2527 GCA_964633075.1 uncultured Candidatus Brevefilum sp. | reverse complement strand
GCATGCCAGAATCAGTTGTTGAATTAGAATTAATCGATACTGAAGCAATTATCAATAAAGATCTTTCACAACCAAGATTGGAATGAATGCTGATTAGTGTTATTTTTATTGCTGCACTTACCGACAAAATAAGTTATAAATCCAAATTCAGCGGATAAATTATTATGGATACAGACTCTGATTGCCGAATCATACAATTACCAAAATTCATGGACGTACGCGGGAATTTATCAGTCATCGAAAGTAACCGCCACGTCCCTTTTGAAATTCAACGCGTATTCTATTTATACGATGTTCCAGGGGGTGAAAGCAGGGCGGGGCACGCTCTTAAAACATGCTATCAATTCTTAATTGCTGTTACAGGTAGTTTTGAGGCTGTGATCGATGATGGCCAAACGCAACAAGTCTTCCTCTTAAATCGTGCTTATTATGGCTTGTTGATACCACCTTTTTATTGGAGAGAATTGAGGAATTTTTCCACCGGCTCGGTGTGCCTGGTCTTGGCTTCACAACCTTATGACGAGTACAGTTATATCCGTGATTATCAAGAATTTCTTTTAGCAACACAAAGGAAAAGCCGATGACCCTGATCCCTTATCTTGATCTTAAACAAGCACATAGGGCATTAGAGCAAGACCTCCAAGAAGCTTTTCAGCATGTGCTTAATTCTGGTCAATTTATCCTGGGAGAGGCTGTAGATAAATTCGAGCATGCATTTGCTAACTATATTGGCGTAAGGTATTGTGTTGGTGTCGGAAATGGCTTAGAGGCATTACACCTGCTCTTGAAGGCCTACGAAATTGGTGAGGGGGATGAGGTCATCGTTCCGTCGAACACTTATATTGCCACGTGGTTAGCCATAACTTATGCTGGAGCAAAGCCCATCCCTGTGGAACCTGATCCACTCTCCTATAACCTCGATCCTGATCGAATTGAATGTGCCTTGACCGAAAAAACACGTGCGATCATGCCAGTCCACCTCTATGGTCAATCCGCTGATATGGACCCGATTATGGATATCGCCAATCGACACGCGCTCATCGTCATTGAAGATGCTGCCCAGGCTCATGGCGCGCTTTACAATGGCCAAAAATGCGGTGGATTGGGTCATTCGGCCGGATTCAGCTTTTATCCAGGAAAAAATTTGGGCGCTTTGGGAGATGCGGGTTGCATCACAACCAATGATCGAAAGATCGCAGAAAAAGTTAGAATCTTGAGAAATTATGGATCCCAAAAGAAATATTATAATGAATTAATAGGTTTCAACTCACGGCTTGATGCCCTTCAGGCAGCATTTCTGAGTGTTAAATTACCCTATTTGGATGAATGGAACGCTCAACGCAGAATAATCGCTGCCTATTATTCTGAAAACCTGGGCAAGATCCCCGAACTGGTCCTCCCTCATGTGCCAATTTGGTCCACGCCGGTCTGGCATATTTATCCGATTCGTTGCGACATGAGAGATGCATTGCAGTCATACCTTAAAGTCGCTGGGATTGAGACCCTTATTCATTATCCCATTCCTCCTCACCTCTCAAATGCGTATTCATTCTTAGGTTTCTCTACAGAGGATTTCCCAATTGCTGAGGATATCGCATTGACGGAATTGAGTTTGCCAATGGGACCAAATCTAACGTTTGAGATGGCTGACATTGTCGTAAATAACATTCAGCAGTTCTTTTAGATAGTCTTTTTTTCAATGATCAATCCCATGGTCAAATAAGTCACCAAGAAATGTTAAGACCAAATATCCTCAATAAGATGAAATCGTGGGCTTGGGTCGTCGCTATACTTATTGTTTCTTTGATATTTATCCTTGATCCTCGATATTTTGCATCCCCGCCGCTTAGGAGTGATGACTGGAACTGGCTTATTGCTCCCCAACTATTTAATCCCCTAAAATTAATCGATTTTACAGATCGACGTCCGTTAATCTCCTTTCTCTTCGCATTGATTACCCCCATTTTTGGATTTAATATCTATTGGTACTATCTGGTCAACTGGCTGATGTTATTCATTTCGGGAATAATCTTTTATAAAATCATTGAAAATGCACTTCCTGATCATACTAGGTTAGCGCTTCCCGCATCCCTCATCTTTTTAATTTACCCGGTAAATTATGCGAGGACCTGGTTAATTGTCTCAAATATCACGCTTGCCTTTTTACTGGCTTTGTGCGCAATCCTTCTGATGGTTTTGTTCTCAAAGTCAGGTAAAAGTCTGTTCTTGATATTTGGAAATCTCCTGTTTTTGGTTTCTCTTGGAACATACGAAGCCAGTTTTGGTTTGGTTATCTTGGCAACATTACTGCTCAGTTTGTCTTCACGCGAATTAACGAAAACGCGCCAATGGTTAGTGAGCACTTATTTATTAACTGGCCTGGGATTCTTTATATGGAGGATTTACATTCAACCGAATCTCATTGGCGTGCATGACCAATATTTGTTCAATGTGAATCTATCCCTATTGGCGGGTTGTAGCCGCTACATTCAAGGTTTTTTCATTTTTTTATTTAACTGGTTGGGAC
>CAZWDG010000362.1:0-2537 GCA_964633075.1 uncultured Candidatus Brevefilum sp. | reverse complement strand
GGTCACTTCTGCAGTCAACAGTTCAATTGCCAGTCCTTGCTGTCTTAATTGTGTGATTGCATCTTTAATTTTCATCACGACTCCCTCAATATCTCAAACAATTTATCAAGAATTTTAACCATGCCGAAGGTGTCTAACCTGCAATAGGCTTTCATAGCGCGCTCAATCTCCGTCTTTTCCTCAGGCGAGAACTGACCGATTTGCAACCAGTACCAGTTCAACATCGCCTCTTCAGCGTTACTGATCTCCAGATCGGCATAGTTAAGATCAGGGCACATCACCGGCAGCACAGCTTTGAGCGAGGCGCTGCCGTGAAAATCTGGATGTACAAAATGCCCATCTTTGAAGATGAGCATCAGGTCAAACAGGCGTGTGTTGATCCCCATCAACCTCTCGGCAAATTGCGGGCAGTGTGCGGACAAATCCCGATTGCGCTGTTCTTCAAAGCTTTGGTTCCAGACCACTACGGACCCTTTAGGGCCAAGATGATCAAGCAAATCCGGCACGATCCATGGGGCTGGATCCCGGGGGTCAGTCTCCAGGCATTCAAAATGCTGGGGTTCCGCGTCAGGCTCCGGGATCACGAAAAGTGAATATTGGAAAACAATATGCTCATAAGGATGGTAGCCGGGGAACAGTGGAATGGCTGGATTGAAGGTTTCATAATCCAGGAAATAAAGGGGGTGCTGCAAGGAGGCTAAAGACTCCTTGATAGCCGGCAGGTCCACGATGGACGACCCGGTATGAACCGCCTGAAGGTGCTTGCGCTGTTTGACGTTGAGGGGAAAGGATGCCGGAATGTCCTGGATGGCTATGACGCCCATCTGGCGCAATTCAATGGCCTTTTTACCAATGTATGGCAGGTCGTAAATGGGATGTGGGGGCAGATCGGGGTGACAGAGCGATGGGCAGGGGCAGGATCTTGGCTTGTTGCAGGCGAAGTCTGAAAGTGGGGCTGACATTTGGATGACGGCCAGGGCAGCCTGGCGTGCTTCCAAGACGTCCATACGATGCTTTTTAACTTTTTCTGATAGTTCTTCTACCACAAAGAAATGATCAAGGTCCAGGGTTTGACTATGCTGATAGGTTTTGTCAATATGAAGGATAGAGACATCACGTAAATTAAGCAGGGACTCAAGCAGTAAAACCTGAAAGGTCAGATCGTATTCATGCTCTGGATGAATCCCCGTTGAGGATTTAATTTCGAAAAGGTCATAGGCATCAGCTTCCCGATCCCATATCAAGGCATCAGCGCGGATTTCGAAGCGTCCATCGTCGTAATTTGGCTGCCAGAATAATTGGGCATCCTTATATCTGGGTAGGAGAACGTCCTCAAGGTATTTTCTAGCGAGCGCTTCAACTTGCTGACCTTGCTGGATCAAATGCTGATCATAGGGGGAATGGATTTTAATCTCCAATTGATCGTGCGCACTTGCCCACAGGTGCATGGGGGCTTCAAGGAAAGTCAGAAAATCGGTTTTGGTGAGCATGTTTTATATCGTCGTTTCTTTCATTTGAAAGCGATGGCAGGGGAGCAATGTGACTTCGTCTTCTATATAGTGGTGACAAAAGAGGTACCTTTATTTGGTGGGCGGTGAAGATATGATATCTTGGATGAGATCCGGCAGGAGCCTGATATTATCCAATTCGTAAAAACCAGCTTGTGCTCTATCAAAGTCCGGGACCGTTTCGTGTGCCCAGGTAGTATCCGCTGGAATATAGACGGCTTTTCCCCCCAAGGCGAGGACGGGGAGGATGTCAGAACGGATCGAATTACCAACCATCAAAAAAGTGCCCGGGTTCAAGCGATATTTATCCAGGATATGCCGGTAGGCGTGAATTGTTTTATCCTCGACGACCTCAACAATCTCAAAGTAGGTTGCCAGTCCTGAACGGGTAATTTTATTGGTTTGATCAAGCAGGTCACCTTTGGTGATAATCATCAGGCGATCTGAAGCCGAGAGGGTTTGCAGCGTTTCAATAACATGCGGGAGCACAATCACCTCGGCTTGCAGCATGTTGCGACCAAGTCCCAGGATTTTCTCGATCTCCTCTCCCCTGATTTGCCCTCCTGAGAGGTGGATGGCGGTTTCGATCATGGAGAGGACAAAGGCCTTGGTTCCATAGCCATAAACAGATAAATTTAGCATTTCTGTTTGATTGAGATGGATGTCAATATCATCCGGTTCAGCCCAGGGGGTTAAAATCCCCTTGAGTGCCTCTTGTGCGTCTTGGTACTGCCCTTCAGTATGCCAGAGGGTATCGTCAGCATCGAAAGCAATCATGTCCATCATGGATCCAGGCCTTTTTCTATTGATGTAAGGAAAATTATACTGGGTATTGAAAGGTTCAGTTCTGATGGTGGAAAGTTTCAGAACAATATTTGTAAAAAGGCTAACATCTGCAAGCGTACTCCTCCAGTGTTTTACCGATTCTATGATCCGCTTAATCGGCTGAGATGAACGGATGTATACTAGAACCTAAGTTTATCATAGTAGTGTCCTGAAAATAGCGTATATATTCGAGATATAGGTTCA
>CAZWDG010000361.1:0-2537 GCA_964633075.1 uncultured Candidatus Brevefilum sp. | reverse complement strand
CCATTCCTTTAAATTCACCTGTATAGTTACTAAATCAAACAATCTTCTCAAACAAAATCTGATATAGGTTCACACTTAACTTGCCGATTTTTATCAAGCGATTGATGTTTGAATGAGCATCCTATAAATCCCGGAGATCTTGAACATGGTATGATAAGCCCTGGTGTATCTTTTTCTAAATCTGAGGAATCTAAATACCCCTAAACCTCTAATTGGCGCATTTGCCTCCGTAACCAGATCGCTGCTTCAGGTTGATAACGTCGCACAATCAAAATCGAACAATCCACTTCCTCGATCAAGGCATCATTAAGCACCCCAAACAAGGTGCGAGGTGAAAAGTACTCGCTGCCCGCACCGATGATCATCAGGTCATAGTGGTTTTCCTTCGTCTCCTGGAGAATCCCATCACATACCGAAACTGTCGGCTTGACCTTCACATCTATCCAAGATGGCATCTCACCAAATTCATTTTCAATGAGTTCTTGAATGAACAGGTTGGCATCTTCCTTTTGCTCCTCATCCAATCCTTCTGGAGTCAAATAATAAGCGGTCACACGGATATCTGGCTGATAAGCCAATGCCATGCAGAGATTGAGTAACAACCGGGTATTTGGACCACTCGCTATGGGCAAAAGGATTTTTCTAAGACCATTGATCCCACGATTGCGAAAAACAACCACATCCCGACGCGCGTTGACCATCACTTCCTTGATGATATTATGGGGGATCTTCAACTTGGTATCCAGGCTAGGCCAGCCCAACATCACCATACGGACTGGATTGGGTGATTTCAGCTCTTGATAGATCGCCGATTCAACATTATTGGCGACCTTCGTTTTGGTCGCAATCGCCACGTTTCTTTTTTGGGCAAGTGGCGCAGTCAGCGCCAGCAACGCCGTGCGGTTCGCCTTGCTCCTCCCGATAATTTCTCTGATTTCTTTCTCAGAAGGCAAGGTGGGGACCTTGATAACAGAGAGGAGGCTGATGCTGGTGTCTTCCTGATGTTCTGCCAATCGGGAAGCCAATTCCACCAAGCCAACCGCTGTCTTTGGGTTGATCGCGGCTAATAAGATTCTTCCGCCGCCCAATTCCTCCTCCAGGCGAACTTGAATCAACGCTTTTTGTTTGAAATATTGTGAAATAATGTATCCGATGGATAGTAAAACAATCACCAAACCCAAGAAAAGCAAAGCTTGGGGGTTAGCAAATGCAATGATCAAAACACCACTTCCTGCAGCAATAATTGGTGTTAGGGGGAACAGCGGTACTTTAAAGGAGCGTTCAATGTCTGGATACTTCTTTCGCAAGCGCATCATCGCCAGCGAAGCCCAGAACAAGACAAACATATAGCCAGCGCTGGAAATAAAACTTAGAAAATCAACCAGACCGATGAGCGTGATCAGCGCGCTGATCACCACAACAAATATGATGGCTACATAGGGCGTGCGCCAACGGCTCAGTCGTGAAAGACCGCGCGGCCATACTTGATCCCGACTGAGCGTAAAGATTTCACGGGTTGCGGAAAGCATGGCCGAATTGATAGATGTCAATGTTGCCACCAAGCCAGCGGCACCCAAGAGGGGAACGCCCACTCGCGGCCAAAAGACTGCCGCCGCATCCGTCAGGGCAGTTTCGGAACCCGCCAGGCTTGTATAGGGGATGATGCCAATGGTTACCAAGGATACCAGCGTATAGATCAAAGTTGTCAATCCCAGGCTGACTAAAATCCCCACCGGGATATTGCGGTTAGGCTTTTGAATTTCTTCAGCATCATCAGCAATCACCTCAAAGCCCACATAGGCGTTATAGATCAATGCCACCGTGGTCAACATGCGACCCAGATTTGCCCAAAAGGATTGATCCTCAAACAACACACGCCCCGAAATAAAAACCTCTCGGTTAAAACCCTCCGGTCGGGTTAATCCTAAAAGAATATAAAGACCAAACACGATCAATAAAAATGCACCCATCACAATTTGTACATTGCCAACCTGTGTGATGCCGCGAATGTGAAGGAATCCAACGATGAGGACCACAGCCAATGCCACCGGGATAATGGGCATAAACGGTAAAAAAACCTGCAGCGAATAGGCAAAACCCACAGCGGACAGGGCAGCATAAAAAGTGCTGGAAAGCCCGTCCAGGGAACCTACCAAAAACATGATCAGGTTATTTCCAAAGCTCTCTTTAACATAGGTCATTGCGCCACCCGTGACGGGATAGGTGGTCGCCAACTCACAATAATTCAGAGCAATACTCAAGGACAACAAGCCCCCAATGATAATCGCCAGGACCGCATCCGGTCCAGCAATCCCAGCCGCATGACCGGTGAGCACAAAAATCTCCGCGGCGATTGTGCCAGCGGTCCCCAGCATGATCACATGCAGTAAATTTAATTGCCTCTTTAATTTTCGTTTTGCCATAGATAAAAATCAATCCTATCGCGTTAAAATATCTCAAAATGCATAAATGATATACGGGTTTCTACCTTCGAACCAATAATGCAGTGTGTCTCAAAGGAAATTGATTTTAGTTAA
>CAZWDG010000360.1:0-2547 GCA_964633075.1 uncultured Candidatus Brevefilum sp. | reverse complement strand
CCATCTGAATGGTCAGTAATCCGATAGGTCCAGCGCCTAATACACCAACATTCATTCCTGGAAAGACTTTGCCCAAGCGCAGGGCATGGATGGCGACTCCCAGTGGTTCAAAAAGTGCCCCTTCCTGTGGTGAGATATTGGCAGGTAAAGGGAAAACCGCATTTTCAGGCCAAGTCAAAAATTCCCGCAGGGCACCATCGATCCCTTCCGCCCCAGCAAATCTAATATTCTCACACAGGTTAGGATTACCCTCGAGACAAAATTCACACTTTCCGCAGGGAAGAGCCGGATCCACTGTAGCAAGCTGTCCTTTATTGGGACCTGTCTCAATCCAGGCGGTAAACTCATGCCCGAGAATGAGGGGGCGCTCCAGAGCCACACCGCCAGTACCGCCCTCATTGAAATAGTGAACATCGGAACCGCAGATTCCCACACTGGCTGTTCGCAGGAGGAGTTCGTTCTCCTTGGGCAATGGTTTATCAATATCTTCCATTCGTAAATCATTAATGCCATAGAGTCGGATTGCTTTCATTTTAGATCACCTTTTATTTATAAGAATGTCCCAGTAAGTTTACATCAATTTGTAGTTTATTGGTAACTACTCAGGCAATCCTGCTGTTTAAGATTGGGGGGTGTGGTTTGGCGGCTCCGCAGCTAAACTATACCCCTCAATTCCCATAAAGGCTGAGTAGTTTCGTTGATTGTATCTTTTATCATCGCATTTGTGCGCCTAATGACTCCCATATTTCGCCCTTCCATGTGATTGCTCAATCAAACTCTTGACTGAATTACCCCCAAAAGATAGAATAGTGATAATAAATTATATGAGGCTAAATGAAATTATTAGATGCACCTAAAAACAAATCAGTTCGGATTGTCAACTACAAGGGAGGCGCAGGCGTTGACTTCAAACTGCGTCAATTGGGGATCTCGCCGGGTAAGCAAGTTCGAGTATTGAGGTACGCACCGATGGGCGGCCCGATAATGGTGGATGTTGAGGGTCGTTCTGTCGCTCTGGGTCGGGGAATTGCTGCCCGTGTTCAGGTTGAGGTCATTTAATGCGTGTTGGTTTAATTGGACAACCGAATTGCGGTAAGAGTACCTTATTTAATCAGGTTGCAGGTTATAAAGCAGAAACAGGCAATTTCACTGGGACAACAGTGACATATACCGAAAGTAAAGTCCGCCTTTTAGGAGATGTGATCGATGTTGTCGACTTGCCGGGCACCTACACATTAGCAGGGACGAATCCAGCTGAGAGAGAAGTGATCAAATATCTCACTTCCAACGACGTGGATGTCGTCGTGAACGTTCTCGATGCCTCCCATCTTTCACACGGCTTAGCGTTGACGGTTGAGTTGCTTGAATTAAGTGTGCCGATGGTGATGGCTCTCAATATGATGGATGAAGCTGATCGGACAGGGGTTTTAATTGATGTGAATGCACTTGAAACGATGTTGGGGATACCAGTCGTCCCGATGATTGCTTCAAAGGGACGAGGTATTCAACCCTTATTCATCCAAGCTTACCAGGTAGGTCAGGCGAACCAGAAACCACTTCAACCAAAATATAGTGAGGATGTTGAGCAATCACTGGATATTCTAAAAGTTCAACTAAGTGAGTATGAGAGTCATCTCAATCCCCGTGCACTGGCAATTAAATTGTTAGAAGGTGATCACATCATTTTAGATGAGATTGCTTCTCAAAAACCTGGTATTCGGAGCGATCTGGAAACCATTCGAGAGGCCTTGCAGCACCAGCGGGGTCAATCGTCGGAATGGATCATAAATGAAGAGCGCATAAAATTAGCAGATCAGATCGCTGTGCGTGTGATCCGGCATGGAAAACGAAAAATCACCCTTCGAGATAGGCTTGACGATATCCTTTTGCATCCCTTCTGGGGTTATATCTTGCTGGTTGCGATTTTGTATCTATTTTTCCAAACCGTTTATAGCCTGGGCGGGTTAATCGAAACGCCATTAATGGATTTCTTTGGTGAATTGGAAGACATCTTAATTTCGCTTTTTGGTGTTACAGAAGGTTTGTTGTCCATGGTTTTGGTTGGATTAATCCAAGGTATTTCAGGTGGCCTGGCGATTGTGCTTCCCTATCTTATCCCATTTCTGGTTGGTTTGGGGATACTGGAAGATGTGGGGTACTTACCTCGGGTGGCTTTCTTGATGGATTCGCTAATGCATAAAATTGGCCTGCATGGCAAGTCAATCTTACCCTTTATCCTGGGTTTTGGATGTAATGTGCCAGCAATCATGTCGACCAGAATTCTGGAAGATAAGCGGGAGAGGTTTATCTCAGCGGCGTTGTCAACGATGGTACCTTGTGCAGCACGATTAGCGGTTGTCTTCGGGTTGGTTGCATTTTATCTTGGACCTGTAATTGCCTTAAGTATCTACTTGTTTAATTTACTTGTGATTGCGTTTACGGCACACATTCTCTCAAAATTGATGCCTGAGACGTCTCCTGGCTTGATCCTCGAGATGCCTGTTTACCGAATACCAACTGTTAGGACGGTTGTAAACAAAGCCTGGT
>CAZWDG010000359.1:0-2556 GCA_964633075.1 uncultured Candidatus Brevefilum sp. | reverse complement strand
TCAACGGCGTATTCTCGATTTTCTTTGAGAAGAAAATCTACAATTGGGTTTGCATCCCCGAGTCTACCAATTGCATTTAACCTGGGGGCAATGTTGAATGAAATATGTTGTTCAGATATCTGATCTGGAGAAATCTCAGCGAGTTTAAATAGTTCCTGTAATCCAATACGCTGATTGGTCCGCAATTGCTGGATTCCATCGTATACCAGTTTGCGGTTATCGCCTTTTAAAGATGCCAAATCTGCCACTGTGCCCATGGCTACAAGGTCAAGTAAATTTCTAGATATATCTTTTTTATTGGATTGTTCTAATAGTTCATCAGCAAGCATGAATGCTGTACCAACTCCACACAGGTAGGAGAGGGGGTGTTCAACAGGCAGAAGTTTTGGATTGATGGTAGCAAAACTCTTGGGCAAGGGCTCAGAAAACGCGTGATGATCGGTAATAATACAGTCAATGCCTTGATCGTTGGAATAATTAATGGCTTCATGGTCGCTGATGCCTGTATCGCAGGTGATAATCAGCTCGACCCCTTTTTTTAAGAATTTCCTATAACCTTCCAATTGAATGCCATGCCCTTCACTGGCTCGGATAGGGAGATAATAAACAACTTGAACATTCAAGGATCTTAAAGTTTGGACCAATAAGGCTGTTGCAGTTTGGCCATCAACATCAAAATCTCCCCAAATACCAATTAATTGTTTCTTGTGGATTGCATCTAGGATACGGTCGCAGGCGTGATCTAGTCCGGGCAATTGACCTGCGGGGGTGATTTTGTAAATATCGGTATTTAGATATGCATTGGCCTGCTCATGTGACGTAATTCCACGATTGATTAATCCTGCAGCAAGAAATGGATAATCAGGAAATAGAGCTTGCAAATCTTCTGCCACATAGATTGGGCTGGGATCTACCCATTTGCATTTTTTCAGGTTCAAAAGGCAATATCCTTGATTTGATCAAAATCTAAATCTAATGGAGAAATCTGATTTTCGATATCCACAGCCTCCTGTTCTTGCCAGTTGCCAGCCTGAATGCCTCTTTGGCAAAGTGATCGGTAGTTGCAAAAGCGACATATTTTTTCATCCTCAGTCGTTGCAAATTCACCCAATTTTTTCTGGTCGATCTCCATCACAAGGGATTTTAGAAATTCCCCACTTCGGTTATGTTCCTGTGCGGAATATTTGAAAATTTCTGATTCATGCGGAAACTGTGGGAACCAGTACACCATCTCAATGGATTGAGGTTTAATCGTAGGCAGATGTGGCGAGGGTGATCCGACTTCTGCCAGCACATATGGATAAATTATGCTTTGCATACGACGGTACAAATAATTACCTGGAAGACGGATGCGTGAGGTTTTCCAGTCCACGATCAAACATATTGAGTGGCGATCATACAGGATTAGGTCATATTGGCTCAGCAAACGGAAATTATAAAAAGGGATAGATAGCGTGTGCTCAACAAACCGGTTGGCTTTTAAACCTTTAGGTGCGAATTCTAAATAATTACACCACCAGGATAGGAGATCCGGGTTGTGGATGCTGCTTTCGATCTCTTCTTGTTCGAGTCCCAATTCGTATTGTTGCACTAGTTGGTGAAAGTTCTGTCCAAGACGTTGATGAATTTCTACCTCAAGAAGTGGTTCACTCACCACGGCAGGCCAGGATTGTTTCAGTACATGTTTCAATTCAAACCGTCTGGGGCAGTCTGCATAATCTTGTAGATTGTTCTGGTTGAATCTAAAGTCAGTTGGTAGGATCATATTTTTCTTTCCAAAATTGAAATAAAGCCTGCAGTGGAACTGCAGGAACACACTGACCTCTTTTCCCACTGTTCCATGTGATTACCAATTCTTGGCGAGCGCGGGTGATGCCAACATATAACAACCGAACGCGTTCTGCACTGTATTCCACCCTGGCTTGTTTCGTTGCTTCGCCAAGAGCATGATCATCTTTTAATCGTCCGGATGCGAGCGCCTTTAATTGCACGATCGTTTCTGCTTCTAAATTCAATTGATCGCGGATGAACCATTTCTCTGCTATATATGTATCGAAATCCTGGGAAGATGGAAAATCATAATTATTTACTGAAATTAAGTACACTTTATCCCATTCCAATCCCTTTGACTTGTGAATAGTGGCAACCACAACTTTGCCTTTATAGTGGTCGGGATCAAAACCAATATCATCGCTTGAAAAACCCAATAGTTTTACCTTATTCTTGGCAATCGATTCCATGACTTCAATCATTTCAGCCATGTCCCAATATGGATGGTTTTTTTTGTCATTGGCTAACAATGCGGCGATTTTATAGGTAATGGCTAAATATGCAGATTCCTGGAATAATTGGGTTGATAGAGTTAAGATGAATTGATCTATCGGAAGTAAAGCAGCTTGCTGCCAAAGGATAATTTTTTTTCGAAAGTCAACAAGGATATCCAACCACCATTCTGGAATACTCTCATCTGGAGATGTATATTTGGTAAATTCGAATATTGGGCTAAAGAATTCTTCAACGGTCCTTATCCGCTGTAATAATCTGACTGTGCGTTTT
>CAZWDG010000358.1:0-2562 GCA_964633075.1 uncultured Candidatus Brevefilum sp. | reverse complement strand
CCAGGGATGTTAATTGATTCAAATCAAGATCAGCCACTCTATAGGCAGCATTCCGATCAAAGTCACCTGGAAATACTGAAAGTTTACAGAGGTCCACTTTCTGATCTTCACCCAATAAATTCCAGGAACCATTGAAGACAGCCCGAATACTTCTGTGTTTTTCGGGGACATCACGTTGATCGGTTTGAAGAAAATCAAAGCTCTTTTGCACTTGGGTTTCAATCTCATCAACAGGTAGATAAGCACTCCAGGCCGCTGCCAGCTCAATCCCCAACGGCATGCCCTCCACCAGTTGGCAGATAGAGGCGATCCGGAAATAGTCATTTTGAGAAGGCGTGAAATGGGTATGACTTAACTTTGCACGATCCATAAACAATTGGACAGAATCGATCGCATCAAACATGAATGGTTCACTGATCAGAGAGATAGGCAAGCCTGCCACCTCATAAATCCATTCACCTTTTAGATCTAAAGGCTGTCGAGAAGTAACCAAAGTTTTTAACCCCGGCGCCATTTCGAGAATCTTGGAGAGTCTGCCGGCTTCAGACACCAGGGCATCAAAACCATCTAGGATAATAAGAAGGTTTCTCCTCTGTAAATAATCGATTAATTGGATTTCTGGGTCCAGGTCAGAGGCGACCGTATCAATATTGAAGTTCAAAGCGTTGGCAATCGCATAGATCAAGAAGTCAAAACTGAGGCATGCTTCGCAGGGGATAAAATAAACCCCATCGGGAAAAGCCTTCCGAACTAGTCTGGCAACCTCGATCCCCAGACGAGTTTTTCCACAACCACCCGTTCCAACCAGGGTGATCAGCCGGCAATTTGGCTGGCGAAACAATTGGTTGATTTGAAACAGTTCTACTTCTCGGCCAACAAAACTTGTCCCTTGAGCAGGGATATTCAGGATTTGGGCATCTGGCTCATATTCACCAAGTGACCCGGTTTGTAAAATATGTTGATAAAGTTGCTGCGTATCTTCTAAAGGTTCTAGACCTAATTCCTCCTTTAGAATAGCCGCGCATTGCATATATTGCGCAACAGCTGCATGCCGATCGCCATGCATCACATGCAATAAGATACATTTTTGGTGCGCTTGTTCATCCAGCGGATCTAATTCAAGCAATCGAGTCACGAGTTTAAGACCAAAGTCGATATCCTTTGTATCCAATGCCCTCTTAACAGCTTCGTTTAAACCTGTCAATACTAAATTCAGGATACGCCTTTGCTCAGCATCGTGCCAATCCTCATAAGGCCCACTGTCCAGCAACATAAACCCGGCCAGGAAATCCCCTTGATAAAGTGTCAGTGCAGACTCAATTTCACCCTTGTAAATTTCTTCCTCTAGGTCTTTAACATCCACATAAATTTCTGCCTCAGGTTTAATTTTGACCGTCTCGCGAGTAATCTCCAAAAATGGTCCTAACGCTTTACGTAAAGCTGACAATGCACCTCGCAGGCTGACCAAAGCCTTGCTTTGTGAACTTTCCGGCCAAAGCAAACCAGCCAAGACCTCTCGCTGGATCGGTTTTCCCTCAATCGCCAGGTAGACCAATAACGCCTCTGCTTTGCGTGTGCCAAGATCCTTCAAGGTCTCACCATTAAGGCTAAGGCTCAATCCTCCTAAAGTATTGATTACCAGCATAAGAACCTCACTTACAGGTGGAATATGGATCTATGACGATAGCTTCAAAGGGATAAATGATTAGAAAATCACCCTTGCCAACATTTTTTATAAATCAAATTAGGACCGTTCGAAAATTTCACGATTTTTTCACGCTCTGATCCTATTATACAAGAGAAAAACCGACACGGTGATAGAGGAAACAAAATGATCAAGGACACGCCACACGTATTGTTTTACCAGGCTCTCTTTTCACTCACAATGCTGCTATCGGTTTTTTTAGGTTTTGTCGTCGCCTGGTTGCTTTTCAACCAACCAGCAAAATTTCAGAAGAGACCAGGCATCAATATCAAAGAATTATAAAAAGAAAGAGGTGTATGATGAAATTCAAAACATTAATGATCATCAAAGCTGTGGTTTGTATCTCGTTGGGAATTCCTATTTTGATCGCGCCAAAGTTTTTCTATGGCCTTTTTGGCGTAGCTTTGACAGCCGGCGGCATGTTCGCGGCCAGGGAGTACGGTGCTTCCCTCATGGGTAATTTCCTTCTCACATGGATTGGCAGAAATGCCCACGAGTCAGATGCACGTCGGGGAATCATCTGGTCCTTATGCGTCTATGATGCCATTGGTTTCGTAGTCACATTGCTGGTTGTATTAGCCGGTGAAGCCAATTTCTTAGGTTGGCTGGCAGCAGGTCTTTACCTGTTTTTGGCGATCGCTTATGGTTATTTCCTGGTCAAGCCACCTCAGCCTTAATCCCTGATTGAGATTCAGACGATCATTGTAGCAAATAAAAAAGTACCCCTCATTGTCACAAGGAGGGGTTGCTTTTTAAACATGTTATCATCGCCAATGCTAACTCTAATTAAAATCCTCGCGCTGATACTGTATCATATTTCCATATTTCACTAGACAAAAAGAGAGAACTCCTTAAAA
>CAZWDG010000357.1:0-2578 GCA_964633075.1 uncultured Candidatus Brevefilum sp. | reverse complement strand
TATTTGACAATAAACCGATGGTTTGAGTGGTTGATATGGGGGGGATTAATGTTCAAATTAAGACGTCGTGCTTCCATCAAATAAACCCTTTGGGAATAATATCCACCGCCATGGCCAAGGACAGCTGACATAAATTCAGCTGGATAATGGGTTTTACACCAGGCGGATTGCCAAGCAAGTTGTGCATAAGAAGCAGCATGCGCTTTAGGAAAACCATATCCGGCAAAAGCAGCCATCATCTCCCAGATCCGATTCGCAGTGTCCTCAGGAACATTGCGACGTTCGGCTGCACCTGAAACAAAATTTTGACGCAGTGTCTCCATTAATTCACCTGGGTCAAAGTGACTCATCGCGCGTCTGAGGATGTCCGCCTGGGCAATTGTCAACCCACCTAATTCATGCGCGATCCGGAGCACTTGTTCCTGGTAGAGGATCACCCCAAAAGTATCCCCTAACAAATCGATCAGGGAATCATGAATGTGGCTGATGGCTTCTTCTCCCCTGAAACGTCGTACAAACGCGTCTCGCAAACCGCCTCGGAGAGGCCCTGGCCTGTAGAGGGCTAAAGCAGCCATTATGTCCTCAACTGTTTTCGCTTTGATTTCGCGCAGTGTTGCACGCATCCCTGGGCTCTCAATCTGAAAACATCCAATCGTCTTAGCTTCTGAAACAGTATTTGCGGTTTGTATGTCTTCGTTTGGGATATTTGCTAAAACTGCCAAGCCATTTTCAAACTCTTTGCTTCGCCACGTTTGGATTCGATCAGCAACTTCTCCCAGGACAGTCAGTCCTCGGATCCCCAGGAGGTCAATTTTAACCATCCCAAACTTTTCAATTCCTTCAAGATCGAATTGTGCGTGATTGATTCCTAAAGATGGTGAGTGGACCAGGGGCACTAACTCTGTGATAGGAAAAGGTGCGATAACGATTCCACCAGGATGCACAGAAAGATGGCGTGGGAGATCCAGAATTGCACGAGCGTCGGTAGAAATCTCTTTTAGAATAGGGATCGTCCCATCTCGTAAAAGAGGAGAAAAAGGATTAGAGTCATCTTCATCACGTTGAAATCGGTAGGAATAGGGTAATTTCCTTGAAAGCTGCCGGATTGTTTCAGGAGAAAGGCCATATGCTTTGGCGACATCCCATAAGGCAGACTTGGGGCGGTATCGATTGATCGTGCCCACCATGGCTACCCTATCCGTGCCATACTTATCAAATACATATTGAATAACCTCGTCACGTCGGTGTGATGCAATGTCGGTGTCGATATCTGGGGGTTTTTTCCGCGCGGGATTTAAGAAACGCTCAAAATAGAGATTCAATGCTAAAGGATCGGGAGAGGTGATATTCAGGCAATGTGCAACTAGGGAGGAGGCAGCCGAACCTCTTGATGATGTCGGAATACCGAGGTTCCGAGCTTGTTTAAGCACATCCTCAACAATAAGAAAGATGGGTTCATAACCTAAATCCGAGATGATCTTTAGTTCATAGTCAAGGCGGCTTTTAATTTCCGGGAGCAGTTTTGGATAAAGAGCTGTAGCACCTGCATAGGCTCTTTCGCGTAGATATTTAGATTGGGTCTGCCCCTTTGGTGTCGGAAAGATGGGGTAATGGGTTTGACCAATCGGTAATTTAAGGTCGCATCGCTCGTGAATCATCCCTAAATTTTCAAGCGCTGTTGGCAGGTCTTGATAACGATAAACAAAATCATCCCAGGGGGGGAAGTGTGAACTACCTGGGGGTAATTGATGTTGTGTTAACTTTTGGACTTGTGCGTTATGTCTAATTGCCATCAGGGTACGGTGTGTGGATTGATCGGTTATGCTTTCATAAAAGGTGTTCTGTGTGGCAATGATTGGGAGTTGATAAGATTTGGCTAAATGGAGAAGGAGGGCTTCGTTTTTGAGTGAGCCATTAATATAACGCTGGATTTCCATGAAACAATCGTCGTTGAAAATCGATTTGATATCTATAAGGAGCTGATCTGGAAGATAATGCGATGGTGGACTGCTCCTTAATAATTCTCTTAAGATACCGCCGGGATCGCCTATTAAACAAATCAACCCCTCTCTATGGTCATTTAATAAGTCGATTGTGACTGCCGTATCATTGACTGACATGTGGCTACTCAGTCTGGAGAGATTTGCCCAACCATTGATATCTTTTGCATAGAGTACCAAACGACCTTGATGTCCCTGGTAAATGAAATCAATGATCAAGCCTATGATTGGCTTGATGCTGGCTTCGATGCATGCTTCGTAAAATGGCAGCGCCCCAGTCAGGAATCGGTAGTCCGTTAATCCAAGTGCTTTGATCTGATTTTCCGTGGCTATTTGGATAATGTTCTCGGGTGAGAGCAAAGATTCCAGAAAGCTGTAATACGAATGTGTTCTCAGGAAAACCGAAAGAGTAGATTTCATGGGATTACAAGATTAATCGAACAATTATTCTAATAATCATTATAATGAGTAAGTTTGATTAAAGCAAGCCCTCATTAGTGTCGGAAGGGAGAAATATGGCTTAATGTTTAATGCTTTGCCAGTTAAAACTTAAGATTCAAGGGCTTAATGATTGTAAG
>CAZWDG010000356.1:2004-2580 GCA_964633075.1 uncultured Candidatus Brevefilum sp. | reverse complement strand
GTTATAAAGCATAAAGGGCAGCGATAGGAAATCAGGTTCCATCAGCGGTTCGTTAAATTCGAAGAAATGGCCAATGAGCTTTTCACGCACATCGTAGGGTGCCAAGGAATCAATTAAGTCAATAAATTCCTCTTCTTCCAACTCAATATGTTGGCTCCAGCGATCTTCAATCTTTAACAAGACCTCATCCAGTTTCTCGAGATCGGTTTGATTGACCTCATCATCTTTGAGAGCGTCCAAAACGATAACTAATTCTTCCAAAAATCCCGTGATGAGGTGATGATCTTCAAACAACCACTCAAAATGCGTATCAGGGAGATTTTCTTTGAAATAGGGAAAGGCGATCTCATCTTCAGTGCGATGATGGGTATCAAGCATGAGTGCGGTCATGTCAATATAGTTGAAGAGTCCATGCTGAGTTTCTTCATCCGGAAAATCACCCTCCAGCAAATCTCTGACGCCATTAAGGGACACATTTATGCCGCGCGAGATGATCGTGTGGATCATTGAGAAGTAATCCTTCAGAATCAGATTCGATTCATCCATTTTTTCTCCTTTTCTAGGATTGCATGAGAG
>CAZWDG010000356.1:0-1994 GCA_964633075.1 uncultured Candidatus Brevefilum sp. | reverse complement strand
TTAATTTTATTATAGAAGAAAAATTAGACAGAAACAAATTTCCGACCAGATACTACAAAAAAGAAAGCATTATATCGACGATGATTCAATCAAAAAGCAGAAAGAGCTGTAAGGTCAAATAACTGTTTACAAGAATGAGAAGACAAGAAGTGCAAAGACTTGATGAAATAGTAAAACTTTTGTATGATGGTATCAAATGAAACTCACATTTGAGCAAAAATACCAACTCCTTTTTGAAATTTCTCACAAAACCCGTGACACCTTCGAACTAGACGATATTATGGGGCAGCTTTTGGATACGCTCAACACGGTTGTTCCCTATGATGCAGCTGGGATTTTCGTCCTCAGCCAGGAAATGATCGATGACAGGCAGGTTCACCCAACCCATAAAATTGCGGGCATGTGTTGGCGAGGCTATGATCCACAACCAACCGGTGATGATATGCTCATCCATGGTAAGGGCATCATCGGTCATGTCATCGACTCTAAAAGCAGCCTGATTGTGCCAGATGTGCACCTGGATGAACGCTATATTAAAGCACGCAGGCAAACTCAATCAGAGATTGCTGTACCCATCCTGCGAGATGAGCGATCCATCGGTGCAGTGAACCTGGAATCTGATCAATTGAACGCTTACAACGAAAGCGATCTGGAAGTACTCCAATTCTTTGCGGATGCAGCATCGATCGCCCTTGAAAAAGCCCTTCTTCACCGGCAACTGCTGGAAAAGGAACTGCTGGATAAACAGCTTCAAATCGCGAGAGAAATGCAAATGCATTTGCTCCCAATTAAAGATCCTTCTATTCCAGGTTATGATATTGCCGGAATTTGCATTCCAGCAGGAAAGATTGGCGGGGATTATTACGATTATTTAAAGTTAAGCGATGGAAATCTGGGCATTGTCGTGGCAGATGTTTCCGGACACGGAATCGATTCAGCCCTGGCGATGACAGCTTTTCGGGGATTGCTTAGAACCCAAACTCAGGGTAAGTTTGATCCAGCAAGTATTGCCAGAATGATCAACAACCAGATACCAGATTTCACCGGCGACAGCCACTTTATCACCATGGTTCTTGGCATATTGGATCCACAAAATGATGAAGTGATCTTTGTCAGCTGCGGTCACCCTTCACCGAGACTGCTTCACACAGACGGAAGCTCGGAATCATTGCAATCAAACGGACCAGCTTTCGGAATTTACAGTAAAGTCGATTATGTCAACGAAACCAAGAATCTCTCCCACGGTGATATCTTGGTCATGTACACAGACGGCGTGGTCGATATAGAAAATCCTGATGGAGAACCCTTTGGTATTGAAAGATTAAAGAAACTCGTCACGAAATACACAGAACTAACTGTAAAAGAAATGATTCAAAAAATCATCCGGGAAACCCAGGCGCATTCCGGATATCTGACCTACCAGGATGATTTCACTCTGGTGATTGTTAAAAAAGGGTGAGGAAACTCAATCGAAACCATGCCGGATTTTCGCACATCCTTGTCATTCCAATTTACAGGAAACGCTTTCCAATACTTAAAGAACAAGCAATTACTCTCCATCTGGCGGCCAGTTAGGCAAAAAATTCCATCTACCAATTTGCGATATTGACGTTCTGACCTTACCTTTAGGAACAATAACATACATTGTCTGGTATCGTTAATCACCCTCAAGTAAGCGCTGCAACCCAAATCAGCACTACTAGAGTTATAAGTGTTTTAAAATGTGGTTATTAAGACTGAGAAACCCAATATTATCATCAATAAACCTTTATCTAATTGGCTAATTAAATAATTGTCCTAATTTCAACTTTTGACACTTGCGAAAATACTTATTAACGCAATGGAACCCGATTATTGCAGATGTAGCAGCTTATAAATAGAATCTTGTCAAGTAATGTAAAAAGATCACATAATTTACCCTCAGTTCTTATCGCTTACTTCATTTAATTAAAGAAAGAGAAATTCCTGAAAATGACCACGAAAACAAGCTCCTG
>CAZWDG010000355.1:0-2586 GCA_964633075.1 uncultured Candidatus Brevefilum sp. | reverse complement strand
GTCTTGATTGGCATATTAGCAGTTCTTTCGCTTGTTATTGGTTTGGTCGTCGCTCAGACTGAGATTGGGCAAGAGTTCATTGCCTCTCAGGGCGAAGATACGATCGGTGGCTTGTTGCTCTCAGCCGCCTGGCAACGCTTGCGGTTTGCTGTTAGCTTGCTGACCCTGGGGGCTCTTTTGATCATCGGGCTTTCGTTTTTACTCGGTCTGACGATGAAGGATGAAGAAGAGAATAAGCCTGGCGACCCTACTGTTTTCGTATTGTGGATGATCCTGCTGGGCGGTGTGATGGTACTGGCACCGGAATTCATCTATTTGCGCGATGTGTTTGGGGCAAGGATGAACACGATTTTCAAGTTTTATTTTCAAGCCTGGATGTTGTGGTCTTTATCCGCCGCTTTTGCTGCCGCGATTTTACTGAAACGAGGCCGCTTGATCTCCAAATTGGTGATCATTCTATTTATCATCCTGGGATTGGTGTATCCCATCCTAGCCTTTCCAACCAAGACCAATGGATTTAGACCGGTTCAAGGATATACCCTGGATGCAAGCAGCTATCTGGCACGCGCACTTCCGGATGAAGCCGCAGCCATAGATTGGTTAGCTCAAGCGCCTGTTGGTGTGGTGGCGGAAGCAGTGGGTGGGCAATATTCTGGTTATGCTCGTGTTTCAACACTCTCTGGTCAGCCGGCCGTTTTAGGCTGGCCAGGACATGAGGGACAATGGCGGGGGGGGTATGAAGAGGTTGGCAGTCGGGAATCGGATATTCGAACCTTATTTGAAACACCTGTCTGGGAGACCGCTCGTTCGATCATTCAGCGCTATGATATCCAATATATCTTCGTGGGCACATTAGAACAACGCACCTACGCGGTCAACACCTCAAAATTTGAACAGAATCTGGGTCTTGGAATCCAACAAGGCGATATTAAGGTTTATGTTGTCCCGCGCACGGTGAAGGAGTAAGCGATGTCATTTAATGGATTTGGATTGCATTTAGGTAATTTGCCACGCTTGTCAAATGCACAGACCCGATCGATCAGTGCGGAAAATAAAACCGGGGAGAAAGGGAATGGGGGACGGACTGAGACTGGTTCAGCGTGGTCGGAAGCAGCCAATGATCTGGGTCAGGGATGGAAGGTCTCTCCCTGCATCGATATTGCGCCAGGTGAGATAGTCACATTGGCTGAGATCGTAGGTCCGGGCGTGATCCAACATATGTGGTACACATCGGGTGCAAAATATTGGCGCTCCCTCATCCTGCGCTTCCACTGGGATGACGAGGCAAACCCCTCCATTGAAGTGCCACTTGGCGATTTTTTCTGCTCCGGTTGGACGGAACCCTGCCGGGTTAATTCTTTACCGATTGTTGTGAACCCGAACGGTGGATTCAATAGTTACTGGGAGATGCCTTTTCATAAGAACGCCCGCATTACCATCCAGAATATGGGTCCGGAACTTGTAAAACATTTCTTTTACCAGATCACCTATGCGCTGACGGAGATACCTCCTGATTGTGGCACTTTCCATGCCAGATGGCGACGAGAAAATCCTCTGCCAAAGGGAGAAGTCTATCCTATTTTAGAGGGTGTGCATGGACAGGGGCATTATGTGGGCACCTATCTGGCTTGGGGAGTCAATCAAACCGGTTGGTGGGGGGAAGGCGAAGTGAAGTTCTTCCTTGATGGGGATAAGGCATTTCCCACCATCTGTGGGACGGGCACTGAGGATTACTTTGGGGGAGCCTGGGGGTTTGTCGAGGGAGAAGATGCAGATAACCAATATGGTGTTTACACCTCACCCTATTTGGGAATGCCCCAGGTGATAAAACCGGATGGCTTGATGAAAAGCCAGACGCGTTTTGGGCTTTACCGCTGGCATGTGATGGATCCCATTCGATTTCAATCTGACCTGTCCGTGACCATCCAGGATTTGGGTTGGCGGAAGGTCAAGGAGAATCGTTACTTGCTACGTTCAGACGATATCGCCTCTATAGCTTACTGGTACCAGGCAGAACCACATACACCCTTCCCTACCTTTCCAAGTCTGGATGAGCTGGAGGTGGTATAAAGATCTGTAATTTGCTGTTCAAAGACAGCTCAAGAGGTTCTGTGGTAGGATTTTGATTAATCAATAAGAAAGGTAAGACCTTTTATGGTACGAACACGATTTGCCCCCAGCCCCACCGGGTATATGCACATTGGCAATCTGCGCACCGCGCTGTATGCTTATTTGACGGCGCGCCATCATGACGGCGTGTTTATCCTGCGGATAGAGGATACGGACCAAAATCGTAACATTCCGGAAGCCGTCGCGGCTATTTTAAAAAGCCTGGAATTGGCGGGTCTTGACTATGATGAGGGGCCAGATAAAGGTGGGGATTATGGCCCTTATGTACAATCCCAGCGTTTGCCCATTTACAAAGAGCAAGCCCAGCGCTTGCTTGACCTGGGCGGTGCTTATCGTTGTTTTTGTAAGAAGGCGGATCAGCCGACAGATGAGGATGCCGTCGTGCGGCGGGATCCCTGTCGGTTTCTAACCCAGGAAGAGATCGCTTCAAAGCTGGATGCGGGGGAATCTTTCGTG
>CAZWDG010000354.1:0-2604 GCA_964633075.1 uncultured Candidatus Brevefilum sp. | reverse complement strand
TTACATTAGTTTAGGATCTATTTTTCTCAACTATATTTTTACTTGCTCTCTCAATCGGTCAGCTTGACAAGGACCCTTAGCAGGATATAATTACTTCTGCTCAAGCGCTAGTGCTGGAACTGGCAGACAGGCGTGGTTGAGGGCCACGTGCCGCTGAGGCGTGAGGGTTCGACTCCCTCCTAGCGCATGAAACATCAAGCACAGGAATAGGGTGCTTGATATTTTATTTAAGATTCACCCCTGGGTATCTTTCGCTTTTTAAGGTACGGGTTGCGGAAATTCCTGGTTCAACCATGTATCTGGATTTACGGGTGTACCAGTGATATCGATTTCAAAATGCAAATGGGGTCCGGCTGAACGACCTGTGCTCCCGATCAACCCGAGCAGATCTCCAGGTTGGACAAGATCGCCTTCGGTGACATTAAACTCCGATAGATGCCAGTAACCCGAAAAGACACCCCATCCGTGATCGATCAGCACCGCTTTGCCCTTAATGGTCAGCTCTTCTGCTAAAACCACCTTTCCGGCAGCAGGGGCATAGATATTCAAATTTTGAGCACAGACCGCAAAATCCATCCCGGTATGGTAAAAGAATAAACCGCCATTATTGTAATCACGTCGCTGTCCAAACAAGCTGTTGACACAGGGTTCGTCCACCGGATATTTGAATGGACCCTCCCAATATCGCTCGGAGGTGACCTGACTCAAGATAGGTTTTAGATAAGCATCTTCTTCAGTGATCACGGTTTCATCAAGATATTCTTCGGGCACATTGACCCATTCATTCCCATAACCCCCATCTGATAGCAGGACAAGTTGTTCGAAGGATTGGGAGGCCCCATCAGGATAGGTGGTTGTGATTTCCAAAGGGTAAGGACCAGAGTCAGCCAGGGCATGGATGCCATGGAAGCTGTAGAAATTCTTCCCATCCTCACTGAAGAAACGCAGGGTCATTCCGTTGAAATGACCGCTTAACTCAAGGGGTATGTTGACTGCAACGGCAACCTGCAAGGTCTCTCCTTGAATAATGGGTAAATTATTGATTGCTATGGCAGAAATACCTGGTAAGAGAGAGAAACCCGTCTTAGTATCATTTGTTCCGAAAAGCGTTTCACCTGGGAGAATGTCCCAAGTTGATTTCATTTGATTTTCTGAGATCAAGGCCCAGGGGGATGTGTTCACTTGAATGGCCGTTTCGATCATGGTTGACCCAGAGGTGAGGATGGTCAGGGGTGTGAGAGGAGGCTTATCTTCGTTGATAGGAATAATGAATTTTGCTCCCGCAATAACTTCTGAGGGGCTGGTTATTCTGTTCAGTACAATCAGATCTGCTTGATTCAACTCAAATTGTCGGATCAGTCTTTGGATTGAGGTCCCATAGGGCAATGTCTCTGATGTTAGAACACCAGAAATGCCCTCGAGACCGGGGATGACCAATCGTTGTCCAATGTCCAGGCTATTTGGATCGGCGATATTGTTTGCGGATTGTAGTTCATCCGCCGATATGCCAAACCTCAGGGCAATGCTGCTCAGGGTATCGCCTTGCTGCACAATATATATTAGGTTTTCCTGAAAAATGGGCGCTGCATGAACATCCAGAAAGATGAATGAAAACGATGCGGATAATAAACAAAAGATAAATAGCAGTTTGTACGTTGTTAATTTTTGATGGTTATGCATGATAATCGTAATAAAAGCCTTTATAAATTCGACAGACTTTAGTAAAATCCAACAAGATATTTATATCTAAATTCAAGTTACAAGTTTACCATAGGCTCAATAAGAAGGGAAAGGCAGACAAGTGAAGATCACAACATGGAACGTCAATGGTTACCGGGCAGTTCTCAGGAAAAATGCATTGGATTGGATTACTGAGGTAGATCCTGATGTGCTTTGTTTTCAGGAGACCAAATTGCAGCTTCACCAGATCGAAGATGAGGAGGCAAGCATTGCGGGATATAAGGCTGTATGGCACTCTGCTGAACGCAAAGGATATAGTGGGGTGGTCACTTTTCATAAGAGTGAACCCCTGGAAGTCGAAAAAGGATTGGGAATCGAAGAATTTGATAATGAGGGACGTGTGATCCGCTCACGATATGAGGATTTTTACCTGTATAATATTTACTTTCCTAATGGCGGTCAGGACAATCAACGTGTCCCCTTTAAGTTGACATTTTATGAGGAATTACTCAAAATTTGTGACGCGTTACATCAAGACGGACAAAACATCATCATTACGGGTGATTTCAACACCGCCCATAACGAAATTGATCTGGCGAATCCCAAATCAAACGAAAAAAATACCGGGTTCCTTCCTGAAGAACGAGAATGGATTGATAAATATTTAACGCATGGCTTCGTGGATGCTTACCGAGAGCTTTATCCCGATCGAGTGGAGTATACCTGGTGGACGTATCGTTTCAACGCACGGGAGAATAATGTCGGTTGGCGTTTGGATTATTTCTTGGTATCAGAGGGCTTGATGGACAAAGTTGAAGATGTTTTGATCCATGGTAAAATTGTGGGTTCAGATCATTGTCCAGTAAGCCTAATTTTAAAATGTTGATTGGTATTAAATAAAAATGGCGTTAAGAGCAATAAACT
>CAZWDG010000353.1:0-2612 GCA_964633075.1 uncultured Candidatus Brevefilum sp. | reverse complement strand
TTGCTTTGGGTTTCACCTATCGCCTGGAGCGCACCGAAGTGGATGAAATCCTGCTCCTGGCGGGTCTCCCACCCTTGGGACGCAGTGCGCTTAAAGAGTATCGCAACCAAGTAAAATCTAATAACACATAAAAATACCATGAAATATTATAGGTTACCTATAAATTTTCATGGTAAAATGCGTTTATGATTGAAAGACCCTCTTATATAAATGAAATCCAGGCTGCGTTATCGCGCAGCCGGATTGTCGCCCTGATCGGCCCACGCCAAAGTGGGAAAACTACCCTGGCGCGCAGGTTCGTCTCCAGTGACTCGGCGAACTATTTCGACCTTGAAGATCCAGTCAGTCTGAGCCGTTTAGAAGAGCCCATGACGGCTTTGCGTGGCTTGACCGGCCTGGTCGTGATCGATGAGATTCAGCGTCGAGTAGACTTGTTTCCCATCTTAAGGGTCTTGGCAGATCGCGATCCTCTTCCAGCCAGATTTTTAATCCTGGGCAGTGCTTCACCCGAACTGGTTCGCAATGCGTCCGAGTCATTAGCTGGTCGCCTGGAAACCATTGCCATCAGTGGTTTTAGCCTGTCCGAAGTAGGTCAAAAAAACCTCAGTCAGCATTGGTTGCGGGGCGGATTTCCCCTCTCTTACCTGGCAGCCAGTGATGCAGATAGCCAGATTTGGCGTAAGAATTTTATCCAAACTTTCTTGGAACGTGATCTCCCCCGATGGGGTATACAAATCCCAGCTGTAACACTGATGCGCTTTTGGACCCTGCTAGCTCACTATCATGGCCAGACATGGAATGCAGCTGAAGCCTCCCGGTCATTCGGGGTCAGCAACATGACGGTGGGTCGGTACCTGGATATATTGGAGGGTGTGTTCATGATCCGTGTGTTGCACCCTTGGTATGCCAACATCCATAAACGACAGATTAAATCGCCCAAGATCTATTATCGTGATTCTGGTTTACTTCACGCTATACTGGGGATTAATTCTGAGCTAGATCTCTACACGCATCCTAAAATCGGTGCTTCCTGGGAAGGATATGCCGTTGAGGAGACCATCAAAGCTATACATCCAGACGAAGCTTATTTCTGGGGTACCCATAACGGAGCGGAGATCGATCTCCTGCTCTTAAAAGATGGCAAACGCATTGGCATTGAATGCAAACGCAAGGATGCACCCCATCTAACCCCTTCCATGAAAATTGCGATGGAGGATCTTCAGCTAGACAGGCTGATTGTCTTTTACCCCGGAGATAAAGCTTATCCACTCGCCGATCGGATCGAGGTCGTACCACTTGTTCGCCTGGCTAATCCTGCTACAATCCCCACACTCTAAATTTCGCTCATTTCATCTTTGGCCTGCCGCGGGCTTTCGCCCTGAACCCCAGGTTATCCATCGGGCTGAACCGCCTATGCATCTCCTTAACGTCCCCCGATGCCAGGTTGACGTACCGGCGAGTCATCTCCAGTGTGGTGTGTCCTAAGATCTTCTGCAAGCTGAAGGCGTCCCCTCCGTTCATCAAATACCTGACGCTGAAGGTATGCCGGCAGGCATGGGGGTGGAATTTAGTAACGCCTGCGGCTTTCTTTACCCTTTGGAATACCTTCTCAACCGCCTCACGCGTCATAGGGTAGCCATCCGCATTGAGAAACACCTGGTCTTCGTCCTGTGGGTTAACCGGGTCCGGTCGTTGGAGTGTAATGTAGTCCATTAGAGCTTTTTTTGCCTGAGTACCTACGGGCACCTTGCGCTCTTTTCTGCCTTTGCCAAACACGGCCATTTCTCCCACCGCAAAATCAATCTTGGATAGTTTCAGGTTTACCAGTTCATCGAGGCGGATGCCGGTATCCAGAAATAGCATCAGCATAGCAAAATTGCGTAACCGTTCAAGGGCATCATCCAGGCAAGCTTTCAGCACGCGCTCGATCTCTTCTTCGGATAACGGCTCGGGGAGTGTATTGGGCAAGTGCGGGAGCTTCAGCCGGTGCATCACATTCTCGTCTAAATATCCTTCTTCATACGCCCAGCTGGAGAATGAGCGCACCGCCCGTCCTAAGCCATGGATATACTGCACCTTGAGCTTACCATTCTCCTCGTTGTGCATTGGGTGATCCTGGTAGCGCTTATTGCGCGCCATCAGGCTGCGCAGGTAGTCCCGGCCGTCCTCAACCGTCAAATCTTGAAGCTTATAATCATTTCCATATTGTTCTTGGATATAGCGATTAAAATATTTCAGCCGGGTTTTGAGCCAATCGATGTAGCGCGGGCTCTTACCCTCTGTCTCCAGCGTGGCCAGGTAAAAATCAGTGGCTTTTTGTAAAGTGATCATCATCAACTCTCTCTTATTCCTTTTCACCATGGTAGCCTCTCTTTCTGTGACTTTGGTTGACTGTGATTGACTCCTGTTGACTAGCGTTGACTGGCGTTGACTCCGGTTGACTGGTGTTAACCAGCCAGGAAATATTAAAAACGAATACATTGGAATTCTCAATTTTTTGACCATATTTTTAAAAATCAAAAAATGGTCAAAAAGGGGGATTAAAGGCAAAAACCTGCTTAAAAGCAGGTCTGGGTGGGAGAAAACATGCGTTTTTAGGGTGTTTCTATGGG
>CAZWDG010000352.1:0-2617 GCA_964633075.1 uncultured Candidatus Brevefilum sp. | reverse complement strand
CCTATGTGAAATATGTGCCAACTGTGGTCAGCCAAAATGAACTTCGCCGCGCTATCCGGGCTGCCGGATTTGAGACGCTGGAAGAAGATCTCGATTTGGAGGATGCAGAAGCGAAAGCCCGTAAAACCGAAATCGCCCAACAACGTCGTTTATTAATCGTTGGGTTGATTTTGTCACTGCCTTTGTTTCTTTTATCCATGGGGCGGGATTTCGGACTTCTTCCAATGGCGCTTGCGCACAACACCTGGTTGAATGTCCTCTTCTGGGCTTTGGCAACGCCGGTTCAATTCTATGTCGGCTGGCAGTACTATGTAAATGGCTTCAAATCCATTCGAAATGGTTCTGCTAATATGGACGTTCTGGTGGCATTGGGGTCTTCTGCCGCTTATATCTATTCCATCCCAATCACACTCGGTCTGATTCCCGGTCATGTCTATTTCGAAACCTCCGCCATGATCATCACTTTGGTCAAACTGGGCAAATTCATCGAAGTTAAAGCCAAAGGGGGCGCCAGTGATGCCATTCGAAAATTGATGGATCTCCGTCCCCGTAAAGCCTATGTTGTGCGCAATGGAATCGAAATTGAAGTTCAGGTCGACGAGGTAGAAGTCGGCGACCTGGTATTGGTGCATCCCGGTGAAAAGATTCCTGTGGATGGTGTAGTTGTGGATGGACGCTCAAGTGTGGATGAATCCATGCTGACCGGTGAATCATTACCAGTTGAGAAAACAACTGGTGATCCAGTCATCGGCGGAACCATCAATAAGCTGGGATTAATGAAATTTGAAGCTACAAAAATCGGCAAAGAGACCACGTTAGCCCAGATTATCAAACTCGTGGAAGAGGCTCAAGCCAGCAAAGCTCCCATACAAAACCTGGCAGACAAAATCTCAGCCATTTTCGTGCCTGTGGTGATTGGCATTGCTGTGCTGACCTTCATCACCTGGTACTTCCTCGTGCCTTTAGGTCAGGATGCGACCACGGACTTGTTCACACGAGCATTGATCAACACAGTCGCTGTGCTGGTGATCGCCTGTCCTTGCGCTATGGGTTTAGCCACACCCACCGCTGTGATGGTGGGCACTGGGAAAGGTGCCGAACTAGGGATCTTAATCAAAAAAAGTGAAAGTCTTGAACGGGCAGGGGAAATTACTACCGTTGTGCTGGACAAGACCGGAACCATCACTCGCGGACAACCTGCTGTCACCCAGGTTTACCGTCATGACAATCAAACCAGTGAAGAAGAAATTATCCGCCTGGTTGCCTCCGCCGAAAAGGGCAGTGAACACCCACTCGGGGAAGCAATCACAGCTGAAGCCAATGCCAGGGACTTGCAATTGAGTGAACCCCTCGGGTTTTCCGCCATTGCGGGGCATGGTATCCAGGCTGAAGTAGATGGGCATCAACTGCTCGTTGGAAACCGGCGTTTGTTTGAGATAAATGACATCGATCTTGTTCGCTTTGAAGAGGATTTGAAACATTTAGAAGACCAGGGCCAGACCGCCCTTCTGGTAGCCATCGATGACCAGCTTTCAGCTGCAATAGGTGTGGCAGACACCATCAAAGAAGGATCTCGACAGGCGATTGAAGCCTTACATGAAATGGGTTTAGAAGTCATCATGGTGACCGGTGATAACCCGCGCACAGCTCAGGCTATCGCCAGACAGATTGGTTTGGACAGGGTTGTCGCCGAGGTTTTACCGGGCGATAAGGCAGAGGAAATCAAGAAAATTCAAGAGGGTGGGGCCGTTGTAGCCATGGTTGGAGACGGCATCAACGATGCACCCGCTCTGGCACAGGCAGATATCGGCATTGCCATCGGCACCGGCACCGACATCGCTATGGCATCTGCACCCGTTGTTTTGATCAGCGGTGACCTGCGAGGTGTGCCAAAAGCGATTGCTCTCTCCCGCCGAACGCTCCGCACCATCAAACAGAACCTGTTTTGGGCATTCTTTTACAACACCATCCTGATTCCTGCTGCAGCTTTGGGTTTTCTCAATCCCATGCTGGCAGCTGGCGCCATGTCTTTCAGCAGCATTTTTGTGGTCACCAACAGCCTTCGATTACGACGTTTTAAATAACATACCCAAAGGCTGGCCAGGAAGGATTGAGGAAAAGGAAAACGCATATGCGCAAGAAAAAGAATCAGGTCTTTCTTCCGATCATTCTTTTGGGCCTTGTGATCGGCTTGAGTATTGGCGGGTTGGTTTTGGCTCAATCCATCAGTCAAAAACAAATAAACACCCCTGGAGAATATTCAAATCAGGATGAGATCCCCCGTGTCACAGTTGAGGAAGCCTATCAAGCCGTTTTACAAGATAAGGCTGTGCTTATCGACACACGCAGCAAAAGCGAATTCGAAAAGGGACATGCTTATGCTGCAATAAATTTTCCACTCGATCAAATTGAAGCCCGTTTGGAAACACTGGATCCAGACACGTGGTATATCACCTATTGTACTTGACCAGCTGAAAACACGAGTGCCCGTGCGGCACTGATCATGGTTCAAAATGGGATCTGCAGGGTAAATCCTATTCGCGGTGGTTATGAAGCCTGGATTGAGGGTGGTTATCCTACTGAACCATAATGTTGCTTAAATGACATCTTTTATTTC
>CAZWDG010000351.1:0-2618 GCA_964633075.1 uncultured Candidatus Brevefilum sp. | reverse complement strand
AAGAGACAGATCATATGCCGGATGATGTGGCAATTATGAAAGCCTTGGGGCTTAAATCCTATCGCTTCTCGATTAGCTGGCCCCGGATTTTACCGCAAGGCGTTGGTGAGGTAGAGCCGCGTGGGTTGGACTTCTATGACCGCTTGGTGGACGAATTACTCCAGGCTGGCATCATTCCCATGGCAACCCTCAATCATTGGGATCTCCCCCAGGCTTTGCAAGATCTTGGCGGCTGGTCAAACCGTGAAAGCGTAAACTGGTTTGCAGAATATGCACAGCATGTTTTCAAAAGGCTTGGCGATCGTGTCCCTTTGTGGGCAACTCATAACGAGCCTTATGTGGTTGCCTTTATGGGCTATGCTGAGGGACAATTTGCGCCAGGCATTGCCAGCTATCCCCAGGCTTTCAAGGCAACCCATCATTTGCTCCTTTCTCACGGGAAAACGGTTCAACGCTATCGCCAGCTCGGATATCCAGGTCAAATTGGCATTGTGCTGAATCTCTCCACCTACCAACCAAAAACAGATGCTCCTGCAGACGCGGCTGCAGCGAAGCGTCTTGAGGACCTGGTCAACAACATATTCCTTGATCCCCTCTTTAAGGGACATTATCCCCCAGGTTTACTCAAGTGGGTGGGCGAGATGGCGCCAGAGATTCTCGATGGTGACATGGAAGTCATCCGTCAGCCGATGGATTTCTTGGGGATCAATTATTACTTTGGGCAGGTGGTACGATTTCAACACCACGGCCTGCTAAAGCTCAGAACAGAGCCAAATATCGATCCGGGTTGGGGTATGACAAAGAAAGGCTGGGGAATTTGCCCATCCCAACTCACCCAACTCCTCCTGCACCTCAAGACGGATTACGGCAATCCACCCATATACATTACTGAAAATGGCACAGCCTTGGATGAATCCGCTGATGAAACAGGTTATGTGGATGATCAAGGTCGGATCAATTATCTGAGAGCACATTTCCAGGCAGCTCACAAAGCCCTTTCACAGGGCGCGAATCTACGCGGCTATTATGTCTGGAGCCTGATGGACAATTTCGAGTGGGCGGAGGGGTACGATCCGCGTTTTGGCCTGATCCATGTGGATTTTGATGCCCCTGATCGTAAGCGCACCCCCAAAGCGAGCTGGCATTGGTATCGTCAGGTGATTGAAGAAAATGCTGTTATGAGCTAGATATTAACGAATAAAAAGTTCTCAATTTTGCTAAACGGAATGCGGGTTTCCACCCGCATTCTATTTTTGTGGCGCATAAGTGTATACCTCTCCAATCAACCCCTCATAGGCGGACTGAAGTCCTCACTCCGAATGAAACCATCCTTTAGAAAATAGGGTAATTGGATACTGTTGAAGAAATTCATTACTTCCGGAGTGCGGGTTTCAACCCGCATTCGTTTTTATGACACTAGAGTGAATACTTATCCAATCTATCACGCATGGGCGGACTGAAGTCCTCACTCTGAAACATAGAGAGAAGAGCGATTATCTTTCCGATTAATCCATTCCTGATGGTCGCATATCTATCTCAGCAGGTCAACAAATTTTGATTATTCAACGTTTTTGCTCTCAAAATTCAACAAACGTAATTTCTCAAAAACAAGCGGACCCAACCAGGATACCCATAGCCCAATCAAAATGTAGCGCACAAAACGTAAAGCAAAACTGACGAAGTCTGCGTTGCGAGGGAAAATCTGACCTAATCCAGAATAAAACACAAAAACACCCATCAATCCGATCAAGAGTCTTACCAACCGCCGCCAACCGCCCTGAGCTGCCAGGAAATGCCCTTTCATCTCAGTCAATATCACGAATCCTCCCAGCATCCCCAGCCAGGTACCACCAAGCGTGAAAGCCCCATCCAGGCTGTAAGGATGCACTTCGCCAGCCCGTTCAGCCCAGGCGCTATCCATCTCCCATGGTCCCGCGATCCATCGGGCAGCCAGGATCAATAGAATCAGCAGGGCTGTACTTGCCAGGACCAAACCCAACTTCTTCCAAAAGGACCCCTGTTCCAACCATGATCCAATGGGCTTGTGCCATGCACAAAAAGCCCACACCAGTAACCCGCCCAGCAACCAGCCCAAGAGGACGTCGCTCAGGAACTGCACCCCCAGATAGAGCCGGGAAAGACCAATCAGCAAGATGATCACCAACGCTGTAATCGTAAACCAGCGTCTCTTGATTTCCACTGCCAGCCAGCCCCAAACCGAAGCCGCAATTTGCGCATGGCCTGAAGGAATGCCAAATGAAGTCTCATGAGAATAAGCGCGGACACTGTCACTGATCCAATAGGGTCGCGGTCCATGAAAGAGAAATTTGAAGAAGGTGTTGAAAGCATTACCCAACAGCAACACTATGCCGACGCGCAACCCCACCATCTGGTCAAAGCACCAGTAAATCACAGGCAATAACAGGACGAAAAACTCCTCATACCCCAACGCCGTGATCCCCAACATGGGCATCCTGAGCCATTCCCCTATACTTTGTAAGAATTCATTGACAATAATTTCAATTGTGCGAATCTGTGCCATATCAATTACCTCCAGATTGTTCCTTATGAAAATTTATCTCTATTCTAATCGAAGAATATTTCAATAGAACAGAAGC
>CAZWDG010000350.1:0-2631 GCA_964633075.1 uncultured Candidatus Brevefilum sp. | reverse complement strand
CAAAAGAGACTGTGTAATCAAGTAGACAGTCAAGCCATAGGCTAAATAACTATGATACTGGTTTCTTGCCTTGAGAGAAATCTGCATCCCCTGATAGAGCAGAAACAACAAAAGCAGGATGAGGCCTGCACTGCCAAATAAACCGGTCTCTTCGGCAATCGCTGAGAAAATAAAATCGGAATGGGCTATAGGGATTGATCGAGGACTTCCCATTCCGATCCCAGTTCCAAAGAGCCCGCCGGCTGCAATGGCGATGATGGATTGGATAATTTGGTAAGCTCCTGCCTGAGCATCAGCCCATGGCAGGATCCAACTTTGGACCCGTATACGGATCAGGTCAATGGATAGGTACCCAATGATAGCCGCTACTGCCAAGATCAATATCCCCAACCCGATTACGCGTTTTTTGTTGGTGGCATTAAACACCATCAAGATGTAGATCGCTATGAATATCAATGATGTGCCAAGATCCCGCTGTCCAACCAGGATGATGATCGCTGTGAAAGCCAATACTACTGTTGGCAGGAGCGTATCGAGCAATGTGAAACCAGGCTTCTCTTTTTCTGAAAGATAAGCCGCAAGGTAAAGTATTAAAATCACTTTTAAGATTTCTGAAGGTTGAAAATAAATGCCACAGCAACCCAGCCAAAGCCTTGGCCCATCACCGCTTGGATAGGTGCCGAAGAAAAAGGTCAATCCCACCATGACCAAACCGACCATCAGCGTGAGGTATTTATATCTTTTAAGGTCATCCAGCAGGGAAGGAAATTTAATGAACAGCCAACCCAAAGCATATGCCGAAATGAGCCAGAGTGTCTGCCTGATTCCGAAGAAAGTGTTCAAGCGGAAAATTGTCACCAACCCCCACCCGGAAAGCAGGGATGCAATATTGAAGAGTGTCTCATTCCAGCTGTGCCAGCTATCTATAAAGGTCTTTCTTAACCAAAAAAAACCTGAAAACCAAAAAACGAACCCGATCCAATGTGCCCAGCGGTAATCTACCCTCCAACTTTGCATTCGGACTGCGGGAGATAAAGTGAGGATAAGGGCTTGTAGAAACACAAAAGCGGGTACCCATAAGGCGATCAAGGGCGCCTGCTTTGTCTTGACCTTTTCGAGAAATTTCTGGGTTGGGCTCACTTAATATATTTTTCGACAAGCAAGTTTACACGCTGCAACGTGTCCGGCGAAATAACCGCCTTGTCCGTCATGATTGCATCTTTCAAGATCGAATGGCAGACGCAAGTGTCCTCATCAGGAAGCAGCTTGACCAAGTTAACCACAGCTTCCTGGGCTACTTTTGTATTCTGCATCAATACTTTCACGACCATTTCCACCGTGACCGGTTCTTCGCTTACATGCCAGACATCATAATCTGTTACATGAGCCATAGTTGCGTAGCACATTTCAGCTTCACGCGCCAGGAATATCTCAGGGCATGCTGTCATGCCGATGATGGACATTCCCCATTCGCGATAGAGATTGGACTCTGCTTTTGTTGAAAAGCTTGGACCTTCGATTGTGATATAAGTGCCCCCCTTATGAACCGTTGCACCAGTCTGCATGAGGGCTTGAAACAAAAGGTTTGACAGATTGGCGCAGAACGGTTCGGCAGAGCCAATATGGGCTACGATGCCGTTGCCAAAGAAGGTCCTTGCGCGGCTGTGGGTATGATCCATCACCTGATCCGGGATAACTAAATGACCGGGTGAATAATCTTCCCGCAGAGATCCGCAAGCAGAGATGCTGAGAATCCTGCTGACGCCAATCTTCTTCAATGCAAAAATATTTGCCCTGTAGTTGACCTCTGAAGGCAGATATTTATGGCCGATGCCATGCCTGGCTAAAAAAGCAACCCGCTTCCCCTCCAGGGATCCGACGATGATGGGGGAACTCGGTTGACCGTAGGGGGTTTCGACTTCAAACTTTTCTGTATCCTTCAAAGAGGAAAATTCATACAATCCGGACCCGCCAATGACGGCTAAAACTGGTTTTTGATTCATTTTACGATCTCCAATCTATTCTAAATTTTATCCAGATCAAACCACAACCTCGAAAATCTCATTGCCGAATGAGACCAAATCACCAGCGACAAGGATGGTGGGTGTGAAAACCCTTTCATCGTTGATATATGACCCATTGGTGGAATTCAAATCCTCTAGCAGCCATTGATCATTCTTGTAAAAAATACGGGCATGTTGCAGAGAGATCGTCTCATTATTAATCGACAGGTCGGATGTTGATTCCCTGCCAATGTAAATATCCGGTTGGTTGAATTCCCTTTTATTTTTGTCAGCCTGGTTAATCAATGAGATAAAAGGCATTAGATTCTTATCTTTGCCGATTTGGGATTCGTAGAGGTTTCTCCACTGCACCCAAGTAACAAAACCGAGAAAGCCATATAAGCACAACGCCAGTAATGCTCTCAGGATCAGGATGATTATTGCACTCATGATGACATGGTTAGCGGCTCGCTGGTTTTAAGAGCCTAGTGTGTTTGTTTAGGTCAAGCTTGCCTTCAATTTCCTCGTTCTCGATCGCATAAATGACAGGAATATCTGCGATCTCAATCACATCACCGGATTTTAACTCTTTTTGCTTGACCACCTGGCCATTGACACTCGTACCTAC
>CAZWDG010000349.1:0-2635 GCA_964633075.1 uncultured Candidatus Brevefilum sp. | reverse complement strand
ATCGTATTATTACCTCGGCTCTTAGTGGCTCACCCGAAAGGTCAAAACAGCCAAGGATTTACGATGGGGACTCCCGACGCACCAGTCAAGGTTACAGTTTTCTCAAGCTATTCTTGCGGCCATTGTAAAGAATTTTCAGAACAAGCAGAACCTGATTTTATCAAAAATTATGTAGAAACCGGTAAAGTCCTTTACCAGTATGTGATTCTCTCCTCATCAGACGAAGCCTCTCAAAGAGCTTCGGTTGCCTCGTATTGTGCAGCAGATCAAGATCAATTCTTTGCATATAAAAGTTTTCTGTATTCAAACAGCACGGTTGCGGATGGTTTTTCACCCCCTAATTTGATAAATTACGCACAGACACTCAAATTAGATACTGAGAAATTCCAAGGCTGTTTAGAGAGTGATGCCTATTCAAATGTCTATCAGGAGGATATCCAGTATGCTAAATCAGTTGGCGTGACTGGCACACCTTCATTTCTCGTCAATGATAAGCTGGTGTATTCGGATGAATTGATCCCAACAGTTGATGCACTTTTAGGACAATAAATACCTAGTAATCAGTCTGGAATCGTGGTGAATATTTTTTGTTTCACAAGGTTGAAAAACGATCACATAGAAAAAAACTTCTCTAAAAACAGTACAATAATCGGCGTGATCAATAAAGCCGGTAAATAACTCCCTGTTCGAATTTTCTTCAATTTAAGCAGACTGTTGAGTGCAATTGCCATCAAAATCAATCCCCCCACAGCGGTCATCTCAGTCATCATGAGTGTCGAAAAATACTGGCTGAAAAATCCTGATAGAAGTGTGATCGCCCCCTGATAGATCAAGATCGAAAGTGCTGAAAAAGCCACACCGATCCCAAGAGAGGAAGCAAAAGCAATCGAAGCAAAGCCATCCAATATAGCCTTAATTGCCAACATTTCATAATCCCCAGTTAACCCATCCTGAATAGATCCCAAAATTGCTATCGGACCAATCAAGAAAACCAGGGAAGCTGTTACAAAACCTTCCACAAAACTTTGGTGTTGAGCATTTTGAGTCTTTTGGCGAATGAAGGTTTTGCGAAGGATTGTGCCAATTTTTTCTAGTCCCTCTTCGATCTTCCACCATTCGCCCAGCAAAGCCCCAACCAACAATCCACCCAGGGGAATAAGCGGATTGGTTGTATCAGTAAAGGTGATTAAACCATAGCCAAAAGTGAACAAACCCAGACCCGTGATAATCGTATCGCGCAATTGATCAGAAAGTCGACCACCAACAATCACACCCAGAGCAGAACCAATTAGTATGGTCCCCACATTGATAAAAGTCCCGATCACCCGTTATTCTTCTTTCGCTAAACGGATGCCTCGACCAGAAAGCGAAGCCTCATAAATTTCCATAATGAAAATCAATGACGATAGTCGATTGAGGTAGGTGATTAGTTCGGGTTTTGTGATTTCACCTTCCTCGAACAGCCCAATCGTTCGCCTCTCAGCCCGTCGTACGATCGTCCTAGCTAAGGCCAGGGCACCGCTGGCTGAGCTTTCACCTGGAAGGATAAAATCCCTTGGAACCACGACAGCATTTTCCAAACTTTCAACCTGGGCTTCAAGCCAGCTCACATCCGCCTCACTAATCCTATCGAATTTTTCAGCTTCTTCTGGGGCTGAGGACAACTCAGACATCAAATAATAGAGTTGTCTCTGGATGTGTAAAATGATTGCACGTGTTTTTTCACTTTCCGAAAGTGCTCGCGCCAATCCTAAGGCAGCAGTGGCCTCGTCTACAGTACCCACTGCCTCAATCCTTGCAGATGCTTTAGAGATCCGCCCAGCCCCCAAGAATCCTGTATCCCCTGCATCGCCCGTACCAGTGTAGAAAGGTGTCATCGTTTGTCATTCCTCCTCTGGTAGACTAATTTCTTCGCCAGTTTGTGTTGGGGAGAGATCTCTTCCGGTGAGGATATACCACTTATGGACGTTATTAAAACGATCGGAAGGTTCAAAAATTGGCCCGAGGCTGATACCGTTGAGGTCATCTGTGACCGCATAAGTATAGACGGGGTAAAATAATGGCAACGAAGGTAATTCACGCATAAATAAAACCTGAAAGTTGCGATATAACCGCTCACGTTCTGCAATATCGACGGTCATTCGCGCCTGTTCCAGAAACTCACTCGCTGAACGATTATCCCATTCAGCGTAGTTTTGACCAGATTGTATTTGTGCCTGACCCCAAAATGGGTAAGGATCGGGATCAGGAGAACGAGTTAGATTAATATCCACTAAAGCAGTTTGATAGGCGCGTGCTTCCAGGCTGGCAAGGACATCCTCATAAGGTTTTGATTCCAGAGTGACTTGGATACCAAGATTTTCCCAATTAGCTTTGATGAGTTCCGCAATGAGGGTATGTTTTTCTGTATTCGGGTGGATTAATGTTAGGGTAATCGCCAACCCGGCTTCCGTGCGAAAAACACCTTCCTCCTCATCGTACGCAATATCAGCAGATTGAAAGAAAGCCTTCGCTTCATTGGGATCATAATCTACTTTTTCCAGATCATTATAAAAAGCCCATGTACCAGGCAAGATGGGACCATTTGCCAGGACTGCCTGTCCGTTATAAACTCTCTCGATGATCAGATCACGAT
>CAZWDG010000348.1:0-2662 GCA_964633075.1 uncultured Candidatus Brevefilum sp. | reverse complement strand
AGCACAAGATGACTATTTCGTCAACCTTTTTACACCACTTTATAAGATATTATCGATTCGGGATGGGAGGTTAAATTCATGTCAAAGAAAAGTCTAAGTCTGATTGCGATTATCGTCGGCCTGATTCTGATGATTGTGTCACTGATTGCGGACCTGATTGGCCTTGGTTCCTACCCAGGAATCAACTGGGCACAAATTGTTGGCGCCGTGGTTGGATTAGGCACTGTTTTGTTAGGTTTTTGGTTTAGAAATTCAAAAGTCCTTAGAGAGTAACTCGATTGTTATTATGATCTCCAAGATGACATAAATTTGGATACGCGCCTGGTTACCTGATACCAGCAGTCGTAAAAAATTCTGTTTAAAGGCTTTAAAAATCTCTCTGCTTGAGAACGCTATTCATCTCCTGATAATCAACTTGCAAAGAAAGAATCTCATAAACAAAAACCGCCCTCACAATCGTGAAGGCGGTTATTTTTATGATTATGATTAATCTATACGAAAATCATGATCGGGTACTCAATCGTTTCCTTCACCTTCTGCAGGAAACGGGCTGCCGGGGCACCATCGACCAGCCGATGGTCAAATACCAGGCTGAGTGTTACCACCTTACGCACCTGGATTTTGTCCTGATAAGGCACCACCTTATCGACGATGCGACCAATGCCCAGAATGGCAATTTCTGGCAGGTTGATGACGGGTGTAAAGGCATCAACATCATAATTCCCCAGGTTGGTGATGGTAAATGTCCCGCCACTTAGATCTTCTGGGGAGATTCGACCGGATTGAGCCGCCTCAACAAGCTCCCTGAAGCGAGCGCCAAATGCCTGTAAGTCCGCCTGATCTGCATTTCTAATCACCGGTACAAGCAGCCCTCGCTCGGTATCTACCGCCATGCCCAGGTTAATATCCTCCAGGATTTCTATTGCTTTTCCATCTTCGCTCAAGCGTGCGTTCATGTAGGGATAACTCCTGAGAGTCCGGGCAACGATCACCCCAAGCAGGTCATTATAGCCAGGGGTAAATCCCCAGGCATCCGTTTTCTCCACTTTGAGCTTTTCGCGAAAGGTGACCAAATCCGTGGCATCAGCTTCTGTGACTAAGGTCACCCGAGAGGTGGTGTGAACACTATTTGACATACGGTCAAAAATGAGTTTCCGCACACTGCGCAATGGCTTTACCTCAGCTATTTTGATATCCGCATAATTAATTTGAGCCGGCGGAGTCATCGGGGCAGCTGAAGGCATCGCTAATTTTTCACGGATTGCACCTTCAACATCGGTCCTGGTGACCGTGCCTTTCTTACCGGTTCCCACGACTTCTGAGATGTCCAACCCAACCTCACTGGCAAGTTCCGCCGCAATTGGGGTAGCTTTGGGCTTTTGACCTAGATAAGCGATCACATCCCCTTCAACCACCCGAATGCCCTCACCGCCGGTTGGGACGACCTTAGCCAGATCAACCTGGTTTTGTCGCGCCAGCCTTTTTGCCCTGGGCGATGCAAAGACCTTCTTCTTGCCTTCAGGGGCATGTGCCGCAGGTATCACTTCTTTTTTAACTCTCTCCGCAATCTCAACTCGCTTCTCAACAAGTGCTTCTTCAACCTGATCCAATTCAGATGGTTTCTCTTCTCCGCCAGGGGAAAATCCCTCATCCTGTTTGCCAATTGTGGCGACGACGGTCAATACAGGCACCGTTGCCCCCATTTCAACAGGACCAAAATGGATAAATCCCTTGGCATTGGCTTCAACATTAAAGATCGCTTTGTCTGTCTCCACTTCCAAGACAGGGTCGCCAAAATCCACCTTGGCACCATCCTCAACCAACCAACCAATCAGGACGACCTCTTCAACAGTTTGACCTAATTTTGGAACAAACACATCTTCAGACATTAACTCATGACCTTTCTACACGCGGCAATGATCCTCTGAACATTGGGAATCGCCAGGTCTTCTAAGATTTCAGCTCGGGGAACAGGGACATTAGCTGCAGCAACTCGCACCATCGGGGCATCCAACCAATCAAATGCCTCCTCATTAATCCTGGCCATGATCTCATTGATAAAGCTCGAATTTTCATACGCTTCCGTCACACCCACGAATCGACCAGTCTTCTTGATGGAAGCGGTTACCGTATCCATATCCAGTGGTTTGAGAGTCCGTAGATCAATAACCTCAACATCGATGCCCTCTTTTGCCAGGATTTCTGCGGCTTCTATTGAACGTAAGACCATCCGGGAGTAGGTGACGATGGTCACATCCTTTCCCTCACGCTTGACGTCTGCCACACCAAAGGGGATGATGTATTCCTCTTCAGGAACAGGCCCTTTTTCCTTATAAAGCATCTTGTGCTCTATGAACATCACGGGATTATCATCACGGATCGCCGTTTTAAGCAAGCCCTTGGCATCATAGGGTGTAGCAGGCATCACGACGTAAATGCCAGGGAAGTGAGTCCATAAACTTTCCAGACTCTGAGAGTGGTGAGCTGCAATTGCCCGTCCCGCACCGCCTTCCGTGCGAACAACCATCGGTACAGATGTCTTCCCGCCAAACATATACCGGTTCTTGGCACCCTGGTTGGCAATTTGATCCATGGCCAGCGGTGTGAAATCGACATACATGATTTCAGCAATGGGGCGCATCCCAGCCATAGCTGCTCCAAC
>CAZWDG010000347.1:0-2665 GCA_964633075.1 uncultured Candidatus Brevefilum sp. | reverse complement strand
GAAGGCTGGAGAAAATTGCGTGATGATTCATTTTCGTTCTCCAACCAATTATGTAAAACTCTTACAGGATGCTAATCCATTGGTTTATCCTGACATGTCCATTCCCGGCGGACCATATTTGCGCAAAGCACCTTGCCAGTGGGGATGGGATTGGGGTCCGATGTTGCCGCCGATTGGCGTGTGGAAGGATGCACGTTTGGAGGGGTATTCGAATGCAAGGATAAAATCCGTCCATTTACACCAGGAGCACCTGTCCGATGGCACTGTCCTGGTTTCTGCTGATGTGGACATCGATCAATGGGGACAGAGCCCTCTTCAAATTTGCCTGAGATTAGAAGATCCTAATGGCAAAACCTATATTTCAACGGATGAAGTGTTTGATGGATCCACAAAGGTGGCGGTTGAAGTTGCCGATCCGCTTTTATGGTGGCCGAATGGTTATGGCGGACAAGCCTTATACACTGTCCAGGTGATGCTGCAATCAGCGGATGAAGCTATCTTGGATGAAAAGACCTATCAATTGGGCTTGCGCACACTTACTTTAAGGCGTGAGGAGGATGAATTTGGTGAAAGTTTCACCTTTGTGGTGAATGGCGTGACGATTTTTGCCAAGGGCTCTAACTGGATTCCTGCCGACTCTTTCCCAACGCGAATCACGCGGGATGTTTTAGATCGATTGCTGGGAGATGCTGCCAGGGCCCATCACAACATGATTCGTGTGTGGGGTGGGGGCTTTTATGAGAGCGAAGATTTTTATGATCTCTGCGACCAGTATGGGATTCTCGTCTGGCAGGACTTTATCTTTTCTTGCAGTATTTATCCATTAGGTGATCCAGCCTTTGTGGAGAATATTCACCAGGAAGTGATCGACAATGTGAGCCGCATTCGACATCGGGCCAGTCTGGCAATCTGGTGTGGTAATAACGAGATGGATATAGGTTGGGAAGCTTGGAATTGGGATAATGCAAAATCACGCAAATATCGCGACGCTTATCGAAGGTTCTTTTATGAGACCCTACCCAATTGGCTAGAAAGTTTAGACCCGGATACACCTTACTGGTTCAGTTCCCCGAGTTCAGGGACACCGTTTGAAAATGCCAACAGCAATGCTATCGGTGACGCACATTACTGGGAGGTCTGGCATGGTGCCCAGCCCTTTAGCGCTTATAGAGACCAATACCCACGTTTTATGAGTGAGTTTGGATTCCAGTCCCTACCACCTTTGAAAACAATCCGGACCTATGCGGATGAAAAGTACTGGAACCTGACAGATTATATGATCGAGCATCATCAACGCAGTCCGTTTGCCAGCGCACTCTTCATGGGGCAAATGGCTTTGCACTTTTTAATGCCGGTGGATTTTCCCTCATTGGTGTATATGACAATGGTGTTGCAAGCTGAAGGTATCCGGTATGGGGTGGAACACTGGCGGCGAAATCGGCATCGGGTCAGCGGGACCTTATACTGGCAATTGAATGATTGCTGGCCGGTGGCCTCCTGGTCCAGTATAGATTATTTTGGTCGTTGGAAAGCGCTGCACTACGCGAGCCGAAAGTTCTATGCGCCTTTGTTGTTATCCATCCGGGATGATGAGAAGACGGGCCTGATGGAAATTCACCTGACCAGCGATCTCCAATCCGTTTGGGAGGGACAGGTTCGCTGGCGCTTAATGCGCCTGGATGGGGAGGTATTGGAATCCGGCGAATTGTCAGTGTCAGCAGCACCCCTATCCTCCAAAATGGTGTTTGAAAAATCCTTTGATTCCCTGACTTTGGATGAAAAACGGGAATGTGTCTTTGTGGCGGATTTGATAGAAGATGAGGCCATACTCAGCACTCAATTAGCAACCTTTGTTCGTAATAAACACCTGAAATGGCGTGATCCCGAGCTTAAGGCTTATTTACGAGAATCTGCTGATGATACTGTTACGATTGAAGTCGAGACCAAGTATCTGGCAAGATTTGTTGAACTTTCGCTGGATGATGCAGATGTGGTGTTTAGCGACAATTATTTTGATGTCCTGCCCGGTGAACCCTTCCGTGTGACCTGCCCCATACCAGAAGGTTGGACAATTGATGATATAGCCCATTCGCTGACGGTCTTTTCGCTTTATGATAGTTTTGCTTGAGTTCCTGGATTCTTATCATTGGCAACATTTTGGATGATGTTTATTATTTGTTGACCAAGAATATACCAATTTAGTTTTTCTTGATAGCGTTTATAAGTTGATAATCGTAAGGTTTGATACAGATTGGGATTAATAATATATCTTTTGATGACTTTGACATAAGCAGGAGGGGGACTGTGTTTCTCAAGTACAATACCAGAGACACCATCTTCAACTGTTGTTCCCAGTCCTCCAGAATTATTTGTTAGTGTGGGAAGTCCAAAAGCAGCAGCCTCTGATGGTACAATTCCAGCCGCATCAAAGCGAGATGGGAATATCAAGAAATGAGCCCATCGATAATGATCTATATAAGATTCTAATTCTTCAGGATCATTTTTTGAATAAAGACCTAAAAACCTTACATAATCTGTATCAATACCATCCTGACCAATCACTCGAAGTTCGGTTGGTATGCCGTCCTCATTAAGGAGTCTCGTAACTTCGATAGCGATATCGACTCCTTTTCTATTATATTCTTTGCCTACCAATACTAATCGT
>CAZWDG010000346.1:0-2676 GCA_964633075.1 uncultured Candidatus Brevefilum sp. | reverse complement strand
TATTTATACCTAAAAATAGCCCAAGGACTTAAGAAAGATTGATTAGGAGCAATAATTTACATCTCTAAAATACAGCCAATCAATGCATTTTTTTGAGGATCAGGCGCAATGAACGTCACATTCGAGATCTTATTCCAAAGATCACATTTCGCTTCCGTATACACTCTGATGTAATTATCCGTCAGCCCTGATAAATGCCAGCAACCATCCCCCTCAAAACTGCTCGATTCCCATAACACAGATCGAGTTTTTCCTAAAAACTGGAGTCGATATTGATCACCGATCTCTTTAAAAACATTTCGTAATACCTTGTTGCGCGCCTTAGCCACCTGCGGCGAAATTTGCCCATCCATTTGAACAGCCGCTGTCCCCGGACGAGGTGAGTAAGTAAACACATGACCCCCTGAAAAGCCCACATCACGAACAAAAGATACCGTTGCCTGAAAGTCAGTCTCAGTTTCACCAGGAAAACCAACCATCACATCGGTGGTGATGGCCATATCTGGGACTGATTGACGTATCATGTTGACCAAATCAGCAAAGGCAAGAGATGTGATCGGTCGCGCCATCCTATTCAAGATGCGGTCCTGTCCTGATTGCAAAGGGATATGCAGTTGCCGGCACATTCGAGCATCTTCCCAAAGAGGGATCAGCTCACTGGATAAGTCCCAGGGTTCAATAGAGGACAATCTCAAACGCTCAATTTGATTGATGGATAAAACACTCGATAATAGATCCACAAGGTTTTTTCGAGTTGGCAAATCACGACCCCACGCACCCAACTGGACCCCTGTCAGGACGATTTCCTTGGCGTCTCCAGCTAAAGCTGCCTGAATGTCGCGTCGGATCTCAACTAAACTACGAGAACGAGACCTTCCACGGGCTAAACGTGTCAGGCAAAAAGCACAGTGATGATCGCACCCTTCCTGAACCTTGATGAACGCTCGTGTCCGCCCCCGCTCTCCGGGTAAGGGTTTGCGCACCAAGTTTAATCCTTGCAGATCTTCTAAAGGGATCTCTAAAACAGTGGAAACCAGGCTGTCCTTTTCATCATTGGGAAATACGCTTGTGACGCCTGGCAATGCTAAAGCTCTTTGTGGATAAAGGGTCGCCCAACATCCCGTAGCAATCACCTTCGGGGTGCCTTCGCGAACTGCACGACGGAGTTTCTTACGTGAATCTGCCGACGCCTTTACTGTAACGGCGCAGGTATTGATTATGGCCAGGTCCGCTTCTGATGGCTGTCCAACAATATCATGACCAAGCGCACGAAAAAAGTTGGCAAACCCCTCCACCTCACTTTGGTTTAACCTACAACCAACTACATCCAGGAATATTTTCATTGAGTTTATCGTTTGATGACGATAAAATCATCAAACAGAATATCCACACCTGGCTCAGCAAAATTACCAGCGATCACACCCACGTCGCCATAACGTAAAGAGTCATCCTGCACCTGCACTAACCGTGTGTCATTCACGATCAACAGCAACTGGTTTCCCTTACAAATGGCAGTGAGATCATTTGGTTCGTCTCCCCGGTTTATCACCTCACTGAAATCCATGTGCACCTGGTCAATTAAAGCCAGATTCCCCTCAAACATCTTATAAATCCCGTAATATCCATCCGAACCTATGACCAATGCGTAAAAATTACCTGCATCCTGGTAACGGCAGAGGATTCCATAAAGGTTATCCTCCGAGCCATCCAATTTCATGGCACGAACATGGATTTGCGTATCAATGAAATTCAATCCGGGTACGCTCCAAAATTGATAATTCGAGGCAGTAGAGGCTAAGCGAAATCCTCCCTTCGCGTATCCGATGAAACTGAGCGCGTCAGTATAGGTCGTCCACCCACCATAAGTTTGGGAGAAATCATCCATAAACAGAATCGAGGAGTCACTTACCCAGGGAAGTTTATCGGCGCTGAAGATCTCACGGGCACAGCCAATCAGTAATAGCGATATCAGGATGGCGAGTAAATAGTGATAACGTTTCATATTAATATAGTAGAGTTATCCTTCATTTCCAGACTTATAAGATCGATAACGACCAATCGAAAGAGGCCGAAAACGGTAGATCATCTTTTTGACCTAAATCCTATCCATCCGTCTTTTATTAAACCTTGCCAGAGATTATAACCCACATCTTGCTTGTGCCTTGATAATTCACGGGACAAAGGATTTATTGAATATTAGAGGTCATCCCACGAACTGGAACGACCTCAAAAAATCAAATCAAGGTTCACCTTGGTTTTCATCAAAAATGGATAAGAAACTCGTCGCACAATTCTTCGTTACCAGGCGTCACCTCGTTTGTTCCACAAATACCCCATGAACTGTCAAGTTATGGATGGATCATAGTTAGACCAAAGACGCATAGAATCCTATTAACACAACCCCGCCGTGCCGTGTGCCGCTGAGTTTTGAACCTGCATACGCAGGTAATTGTCTTACCCACAAGATCCGCCTTGACTCAAGTCTATCGCGTCACATTGTGGAGATCTGACGTTTTGTGAAGGGTGTTGGCCCAAAACTGGTATGCTGCATCACGAACACAGCAGGGTAATTAACTTATACCATAAATCCAATTCCTTGCAAAGCAGTTTAATGTTAAAATGTTTCTGTCAAGAATTTCCATATTAACACACACCTAGAGAACTCCTCGAGTATGA
>CAZWDG010000345.1:0-2678 GCA_964633075.1 uncultured Candidatus Brevefilum sp. | reverse complement strand
ACCAGGCTTTTTCCCGTAAAATTGACGAAAAATTGAATAGATGAGAAACTCAGGTGAAAGTCCCTTCCCTGAAGGGAAGGGATTTAGGGTTAGGTAAAAAAGGATGCATCATTGGTCTAATTTGTCTAGTAAGTAGCAGTAATTTAATCGATGGTGAAATTCTGACACCAACCTACCCCCTGCCCCCTCCCTAAAGGGAAGGGAGGAAAGTCCCTTCCCTGAAGGGAAGGAATTTAGGGTTAGGTAAAAAAGGATTCACCGTTGGCTCAATTTGCTTGGCATGTAACAGTCATTTAATCAATGGAAAAATTCTTACACCAACCTACCCCCTGTCCCCTCCCTAAAGGGAAGGGAGATATTTAATGTTCGAACTGTTACTTAAAAATGCTAACTTATCCCCCAATAGATGATCTATTTCACAATAATGAGGTCAGGACCCGTTCTTGAACTGCGGATCGCGCTCCATCGTCAACCGTAAACCCATATCGAGTGGGATCAGTGGGACATAATTCAATTTTGACTTTGCCAGAGAGATATCGGCGCACATGCGGGAAACACCACTGCTGACGCGTGGATTGTAAACCTCTTCCGGTTCATGATGCGTGATATCAATCACGAGCCGTGCCAGTTCCCGCACGCTGGTCTCCGTCCCGCTGCCGACATTGATCACCTGCCCACTCAGGCCTTGAACGGTGCTCGCGGCTACCAGGGCGTTGACCACGTCGTCGACATAGACATAATCCCGGGTTTGGTTGCCATCCCCATGAATAATCAAGGTGCCGTCCTGTAAAGCCTGACGAATAAAATTCGGGATGATAGGCGGGTGAGATGGGGGGATGCGCTGTCCGGGTCCATAGGCATTGAAGATCCGCAGGCAGATCGTCTCGATCCCAGAAAGATCCCCGATTGTGCGGATGTACCATTCCGCGGATAGTTTGGAAACCGCATAGGGTGAGTGTGGATGCGGTTGCATATCTTCGGACATGAGGGGGCTTTTTTGATCACCATAGACTGCGCCTGATGATGTCAGGATCACCCGGGGTGTACCCGCATCTCGGGCAGCCTCCATCAACGTGGCGGTACCACCGACATTGACTTCGTTGTAATCTCGGGGGAACAGGACTGATTCTTGCACAGAGACGCGCGCTGCCAGGTGATAGACGCAGTCAATATCCTGCAACAGGGTCCAGAGCTTCGGTCGGTCGTTGATGTTACCGCGCGTGAAATGAATTTCCGGCGCCAGTGAATCAGGATTTCCCGTCGAGAGGTCATCCAAAACGCGCACATGATGACCTTGTCGGAATAATCGGTTACTTAATGCAGCACCTAAAAAGCCAGCGCCGCCTGTGATCAAAAAATTCATCTCAATTACCTCATTTGTAATCAGTCAGACATCATAGCACAATCTCGGCAAAGATGGAAGCGGGATTAATAAATTAATGTTGCATCTAAATATGTTGCCAATACCGAAGGGCTATCTGTGGTGAGCTTGTCGATCCCTTGTTCAACGAGTAATTGCGCCAATTCGATCTGATCCGTTTGGGTTACATCAATGGTCCATCCATCCACAGTGGAACCTTGTTGGTGTAAAAAATCAATCCAATCGAAACCAGAGTCCAGCGCCATCTTCAAAATCTCGGCTCGGATAAACCATTCACAGCCCCGGGGAGCTTGGGCGACAAGCGCATCAGCACGGGCAGCAAAATAGTCCCTAAAGGGTCCCCACCGGTAGGATGAGAGGGGATGATCATCCAGGAGACCATAGGCACCCACACGGAAGGGTGGAATCCCTTGCGGTCGGGGTTCTTCTTCAACAAGATCGATATACAATAAGGGGTCAAATCCCAGTGAAAGATCTGGGTAAGATTGAGCCAGTGAGCGGATGGCCCAATCTGCGACCGAGGTCACCTGAATGCGATCCACAACTGGCTCGATCATCGCCAGGAAATCGTGTAAAAAATCGGGGGCAAGAGGCGCAAAGGGTTTCAGATCCAATTGCAGTCGCCGTGTTTTAGGGTAAGCAGCCAAAAGGTCGATCGCAGCTTCTAAAAAGCCTACTTTTTCATCGGTGACCTCACCATCCAGCTTGTAACGAAGTCTCTCAATTTGGCCACGTTTCATCTGGGACGCTTTGCCCCTGCCGTCAGTCTGGGCTTCAAGTTCCTGGCTGTGTAAGAGTGCCAGGCTGCCGTCAGCAAGCGGGATCACATCAATTTCGATAAAGGCTGCCTTACTCGCTAAACATTTTTCCAGGGCGGATAAGGAGCCGGGGGGAGCGGCATGATCACAGTTTGCCGCGTGATGGATGATCGTGATTGGTTTATCAGGGAATTTGAGACTCTCGTGAAGCATTTGATCTCCAATGCATAAAGCTAATACTTAATCCTCTATTTTAGCAGAAATCAGCACCATGGGTAAAAAATAGAAAGAAGGCGGTGGGTTAAATCACACCAAATCAAAAATTTGATTGAAGCGCAGGGGCGACGCATGCATCGCCCCTACATAATCATAATGATATTTCATATTTACGCCATCTTAAAAGACATCATGAAATTCAAAAAGTGCTTTTAACGCTCAAAGCTTGAAATACAACCCTTCACACACGACATTTTGAGACGGCAGGTCGTAGTGCCTCAATAGAAAATCTTACTTTACTATAATCGTTGCCTCAAATAAAA
>CAZWDG010000344.1:0-2682 GCA_964633075.1 uncultured Candidatus Brevefilum sp. | reverse complement strand
TTGTTTTCTCTCGGTGATGTCTCTCACTGTTCCCTGGTAACCGAGGATCTCTCCTTTGTAAATATCAAAGGAGACTTCATCAACAGCACTGACCGGCCCCAACCTGGTATTGTAGGTGACAGATAGGTCACGAATTTCCATCAGAATTTCGTTGTTTGTCATAAGTTATCGCTCCGAAAGCCTTGGATTTAATATTTCGGATAAACTTTCTCCAAGCATACTAAAAGAAAGCGTCACCAGGGTGACCATCAAACCAGGGTAGGTGATTAACCACCAGGCACGACGGACATAATCCTGCCCACGAGCGAGGTCAATGCCCCAATCGGGCGTGTCAGGCGGCAAGCCAAAGCCTAAGAAGCTCAATCCAGCTTCAGTTAATATCGCATCGCCTACATTCACTGAAAAAATGATCACCACAGAGGGGATCACATTTGGGAAAATGTATTTCGTCAGGATTTTAATCCACTTGGTCCCCAGGCTGCGGGCAGCTTCAACATAGAGCTCCTTTTTTACGGAGAGGGTTTGACCTCTGACAATGCGATAGTAGGTGGGGATATACAGAACTGCAATGGATACAATAATGTTCCCGATGCCTGCACCCAAAACGGCGGCAATCGAGATAGCCAGGATGAGCCCCGGAAATGAATAGAGGCTATCCATAAGCAGGGTTAATACACGGTCGAAGGGCCCACCAGCAAAACCACTAATCAGACCTAAGGGCACACCAATGATTAATGAAACAACAGCTGAACTAAGTCCAACAATTAATGCAATGCGAGTTCCCCAAATAATCCGACTCAGTACATCTTGACCAATCTGGTTCGTGCCAAATAAAAAACCGCTTTCACCTTCTTCTTTTAAGGTTTTGTCCACTTGGAGGTCAGGATAATCTTGTAAGGTATCGCCGATTTCTCTTGGTGAAGCGATAAAGCCGTCAATTTGATCGGCAAGTAAGGCGTCCAGCCCTTCTTCCAGGGTTTCAAACCTCTTCTGGCGAGGTTGATAACGCGTTCCTTCAGGTGCAGAGGCGTTCAAGTTATCCACAGCTTCGCGCATTGCCTGGCTGGCAGCGCTTCCAACAATGAAACCAATGTTATTGGTTTTATCAGCAATATCGATCAGTTCGAAATGACCACTCCCAATTTTTGTGATCAGCCAAAAGGAGGGGGGTATTTCACCAGGCGCCAGCAGAGAAGGACCTACCTCAATTCTGGGATCATAAGGGGCAAACCATTGGGGGAAAACACCAACAGCGATGATAAAAATCAGCAATACAGCACTGATGGCTACAAACCACCAATCGCCCCCGTACCATTTGCGTGCTATGAATAATCTCCGAACAAAGCCAACCTTATCCAAATCCAGGAGCCATGCTGGCACTTCCTCGTTTGATGAAGTTAACGCTTCTTTTTGATCCATTTTTTCCATAAGGGTAAGCTCCAAACCGGCCTATTCAACTAATATCGAATACGTGGGTCGATAAAAGCATATAAGATATCCATCAATAAACTAATAATTGCGACAAATAAGGCAAAGACTCCAATGGTTGCCTGAACAGCAGTGTAGTCTCGCAGTTGAATCCGTTCGACTAAATACCGCCCTACGCCTGGCCATGAAAAAGTTGTTTCCGTTAGAACAGCGCCTGCCAAAAGAATCGCAAATTGCAGACCAAGCATGGTTAATATTGGAATGAAGGTATTCCGTAAAGCATGTTTATACACCAATCTTTTTTCCATGATCCCTCTTGCCCGACCGGCAGTGATGAAATCGCATTGAAGCATTTCAATCATATTGACGCGGGTCAGGCGTACAAAAACTCCTGAAAGTGCCAAGCCTAAGGTAACAGAAGGCAGGATCAGATGCATAAGCGCAGACTTTAGTGCTGGCCAATTCCTTGTCAGGATGGCATCCAGGACATAAAAATTCGTTATGGATTCAAAGTTGGTGAGCATAAGCGTATCCATACGACCTGATAAGGGGAAAATTGGGATTCTCACGGAGAATACAATCTGAAATATAAGCCCCATAAAGAAGATGGGGATTGAGTAGGCGATGATACTTAACAAGCGAATAATGTAGTCAACAGGTTTTTTTCGATTCTGCGCAGCGAAGGCACCGGACAAAATGCCAATCAGCGCGGTCAACAAGATCGCCGGAATAGTCAATTCAATGGTAGCCGGCAATCTTTCACCGAGTTCGTCTTTGATGGGTCGCTCTCCCTGGGTTAGTGCGCTGCCAAAATCAAGGGTAATCATCTTCCAGAGGAAATCGAAATATTGAACAGATAAGGGACGGTTCAGTCCGAGCCGCTCGCGGATGGCATTCGCCTGTGCCTCACTCACTTTTGGGCCGAGCTGGGAACGGATGGGATCTCCTGGAAGGACGCGCATAATGAAGAAGATCATTGTTACCAGGATGATGACCATTGGTATGGTTAGCAGCAAGCGAGTGATTAAGAATCTCCGCAATGAATTAGACATCATTAAACTCCCACGTAAAAATGTTTAGCAACTGGGGGCAAGGTCTCCCTCGCCCCCAGTTTGTTTATCCTCTTGGGTCAGATTTTACAGCTAATTGTACTTGGTTCTGTGAAATTTCCGTAAGACACCTAAGCTGCTATGCTGGCAGAATGATAAACATTACTCCTGAACGGTAAAAGTATGGTTGAAGACCATGTAGCGC
>CAZWDG010000343.1:0-2699 GCA_964633075.1 uncultured Candidatus Brevefilum sp. | reverse complement strand
ATAGCTCAATAATCAAGTATACTAATTTAAATGACTTTAAAAAATAATCTTTTCAGAAATTTACCGAATTAGCAAGGTACATAGGAGAGAAATATGACAGAATTACAATTGGCACAGGTTGATGTCAACCGTGCATCCTTGGAGCAATTAGTGACCATCCGTGGTATTGGGCCTAGCCTGGCAAAAAGGATTATTGAGGGACGACCATATAAAGAATTTCAAGATCTGATCAACGTTTCTGGGATAAATGAAATTAAATTGGCTGCTTTACTGCCTTTTATCTCCCTTGGCAAGAAACCCGCCAGAAAGGTCTCGCCTAAGGTAGCCATACCTGTGGCAGAAGACGAACAGCCTGAACCCATCACAAAAATTGGTCGCACAGAAGCCTTTGTGTTTCTGGAAAACCGCAATGAACGACAGGATGCCTTGCTAATTGTCTTGGGCGGATTTGTTCTTGGTTTGATGATTTTATTGATCCGAAGGTCAAGAAACTGAGCGCCGCTTATTAAACGCTGACCGCGATAAGCCGCCTTTTTTACCCGTCACAGAATTATGCCCGCATGAAAAAGAATGCTTTACCAATATTTCTGATTGCGATCATCTTTCTGACCGCCTGCCAGGCCTCTCAAGCCCAATCCGCTCCCACGCCCATCAAACCCACCACTACCAAGACGCCAACACCAACCTATCAACCGACAGTAACCACCATCCATTCGCCAACACCTAAAAAGGCCACAGCTACCGCCGAAGCCACACTCAAGACAGATCGCCAGGTAACTCTCATGGCTGTCGGAGATATTATGTTGGGAAGAACGATCGGCGATTTAATCCAGACTGAAGGACCAGAAGCGCCTTTCGCCTTCACCGCTGAGACCCTATCCTCAGCAGATATCACGATTGGAAACCTGGAATGTCCCATCTCCAATCGCGGCCTTGCGGAAGAGAAGACTTACACATTTCGGGCCCCCATCGAGGCTGCGAAATCATTAGCAAACGCTGGATTTGACCTGGTAAGCCTTGCCAACAATCACACACTGGATTACGGTCCCCTTGCCCTGCAAGATACGCTGGACCTCTTGGCCGCTAACGATATCCACGCCATAGGTGCTGGACGAGATGAGTCCGAGGCCTATGCCCCCATTTTTCTGGAGGTTGATGGATTGCGGTTGGCTTTCTTAGCTTTCGCAGATATTCCTCGCAGCGAATATAATTATCTTTCGTGGGAAGCCGGTCGGGATAAACCTGGGATTGCCTGGGCACACGCAGCTCGGGTCAGAGAAGGGGTTCAAGCTGCTAAAAAACAAGCCGACATTGTGATCGTCCTGGTACACAACGGTTATGAAATCGTCCAACGGGTGTCGAAATTCCAACAAGATACAGCCCACCTGGCCATTGACAGCGGCGCTTCCCTGGTAATCGGCAGCCACCCGCATGTCTTGCAGAGGATTGAGACGTACCAATCGGGGTTGATCTTCTACAGCATGGGAAATTTTGTTTTTGACAATTTCCTTTTTCCCCCCAATTATTCCGCCATTCTCAAGGTGACGCTTTCACCTGAAGGCGTTGAAACCTACGAAATGATCGATGTTGTCGTGCAGTTAAACGGCGTCCCTCAGATCATGCCGTACGATAAAGATGAGTGATCACAAAGCTGAAACGAATGGATGAAGGCCATTTTTTATCATCTACCTTGATATAACACCTGGTTCTTGAAGGGGATCAGCGCCAGGATAACCGCATGTTCATATAAATCCGTACGTGTTATCACATTTCCTGTCAACAAACCGACCGCGCCATCCTCTTGCTTTGAGTTTTTACTACCAAAGACACAGTCATCTGCATCCCCTAATTCCAAGCCTGATTCCACCAGAGCCTGCACTTCTCGAGGAAGACGAAACACGCCTGTGCGTGCGCTGCCACACATTTCCTTCCCCATCACCACAACCCAGGCATAAGACACCATCTCATCATCGATATAATCACAGCCACCCTCAATGCCTACCCAGAAATCCCCTTCTGGTTGCGCCTTTCGCCCATTATGAGCCCGTGTATTCGCTCCTTGTCTTGTCGCTTCATCTGACAGGGGTTGATCCGATACCCCCGAAGAGACCGAGATCGCCTCAACAGAAAATTCTTCTAAGGGAAAAATACGTTGAAACCCCCGTAATACAGCCTCAACCTTGACCGGATTTTGGGATGTGACGACGATTCGCTTCATCCTTGTTTCCTCAAATCTTTGGATAAGGTGATCCATTGCAAATTTCGAACGGGTGTGATGATAGCCATTCGTGATCGTGCCCTTAATCTAACTGAAGTCTAATCCATCCCAAAGCACCGGGCTCAAGGGTAAAAAATACTTCGTAAAATCTTCCGTAAATAAATACCAGTCGATAATCGCCGGGTGGAATATCGGGAAGAACAAAATTTTCTCCTAATTCTGGGTGCGGGTTAACTTTCGCAATCACATAAGTCTTTGGATAATAATTTTCGACAACCGTCCCATCTTCGCCATATCTCTCAAGCACAAAGTCAAATTTGGGGATCGGATTTCCCTGGCGATCAAGAATCACACCTGCCAAAGTCCCTCCCCCATCCGATCCATCTGGCATAATCGGAGCAAACCACAAGACCGGATTGACTGTGTGATCATAGGCATTGACACCCAGACGGACCTCAAAATGCAAATGAGAGCCATCCGC
>CAZWDG010000342.1:0-2702 GCA_964633075.1 uncultured Candidatus Brevefilum sp. | reverse complement strand
CATCTTTCCACAGTTATTAGGACATTCCCTGCTTAATTGGGCGTTAAAGTATATTTCTGCAGCCTATGTGTCCCTGACTTTATTGGGTGAGCCTATTGGTACGATTATTTTGGCATTGATTTTTCTTAAAGAAAGCCCCACGCTTCTGGAGGGTGTGGGGGCTGTTTTGATTTTGATGGGGATTGTTATCGGTTCACTAGGAAGATTGAAAAGCACTAATGCGGCATGACCTGCCCTTCCATTTCGGATATCATTGCTTGATGGAGTAAATCCTTTTCTTTTTGAGGTAACCGTCCATAAAGATAGTTGGTTTCGTATAATCGTTGAATCAATCCCTGGTCGATGGCATCAGGATGCATGCGCCAATCCCAATTCCCCGCCGGATTACCAGGATAATTCATGCGAGCCCATTCTCCCAGACTGAGAAAATCTTGCATTGGGGCTAACACCCAGGCAGCAACGGATTGCCAGAGAACCCGGATCATTGACCAGGCGATATCTTGACCTGATCGTGCAAGATAGCGGCGGCAAAGATCCTTTTCTCGCTCAGGAGCCACGTCATACCACCCCAGTGTGGTGTTGTTGTCATGGGTACCGGTGTACGCAACGCAATTAACAGGATAATTGTGTGGAAGAAAATCATCATCAGGATCGGAAGCAAAGGCAAATTGCAATATTCTCATCCCGGGCAAATTAAAATCATCACGCATCTTGATCACAGGTTCGGTAATCACGCCTAGATCTTCGGCGATGATGGGCAACTCACCTAATTGATTCTTAATTGTCCTAAAAAAGTCATGTCCAGGGCCTTTTACCCATTGTCCCTTTTCAGCCGTCTTGTTGCCGAAGGGTATTTCCCAATAGCCTTCAAAGCCGCGAAAATGGTCAAGGCGGATGATATCCACCTGATTTAGAACTGCCCCCAGGCGCTTAAGCCACCATTGATATCCTTCCTTCCTGTGTACGTCCCATTTATAAAGAGGGTTTCCCCAAAGTTGTCCAGTCTCTGAGAAATAATCCGGTGGCACACCGGCTACAACCTCGGGTAAGCCCGTGTCATCCAAGTAAAACAATTCTTTGTTAACCCAAACATCGGCACTATCATAAGCGACAAAAATAGGGATATCACCGATAATCCGGATGTCTTTATCATTTGCGTAATTTCTAAGCATTTGCCATTGTTGAGAAAAAATAAATTGCATATAAGATTGGAAATCAATTTCTTTAGCAAATTTTTGCTGAAATGCTTTCAATGCCTTTGGATCTCGCATTCTTAATAGTTTTGGCCACTCGTTCCAAGCTACGCCGCCCTGTTCTGATTTAATCGCCATGAAGGTTGAAAATGGTTCTAACCAATCCTGTTGGGTTTCTTTGAACTGCAGAAAAGCATTTTGGAGTTTCTTGTGTTTTTTCAAATTAAATCGCTGGTAAGAACGCCGTAATAAGGTCAATTTCCACTCAATCACAGGACCAAAATCGACTTTTTCAATTGGAAAATCTGGCCTATCTGCTAAATCAGATTGTGTGAGGAGACCTTGGTCGAGAAGGATCGTTCCGCTAATTAAGTAAGGATTACCCGCAAAGGCTGAAAAGCATTGATATGGGGAATCGCCATATCCTGTCGGCCCAAGTGGCAGAATTTGCCAAAATTGACAACCTGTCCGGTGTAAAAAATCGATCCAGCGATAGGCTTCAGGTCCTAGATCGCCTATGCCATCTGGACCAGGCAGGCTGGTTGGATGCAAGAGAATGCCAGACGCTCGGTTTTGTTTCATTGAATTCTCCTAATTATGATAAATTCCTTATGCAGAGGTAATTTCCTTATATATTTCCATATATCTCTTTGCAGATTTTTCCCAGGAAAAATCTATCCGCATGCCATTGTGCTGTATCTTGCGCCATTCCTGCGAGTTTTGGTAATATCGAATCGCCCGTTTGAGAGTCTGTGCAAAAACAGAAGGATAAGGTCTGGAAAAAAGAAAGCCTGTTCCGCCATTCACGTGGTGAGATATGTGTTCGATTGTGTCCACCAGGCCGCCAGTTGCCCTGGCGATGGGAACACAACCATAGCGCATCGCGATCATCTGTGAAAGCCCACAGGGCTCATATCGTGAAGGCATCATGAACATATCAGCACCAGCGTAAAGCTGATGGGCCAATTTGCCATCAAAATTAATTATGCTGCGCACACGATCAGGATAACAAGCTTCCAAATCTTGAGCCATTCCCTCAACGATGGGATTGCCGGTTCCCAGAAGGATTGCTTGCCAGGGAAGGTCTTCACAAATTTGCATACCCTTAATCGCAATATCAATCCCTTTCTGAGGATCCATGCGACTGATAAGAGTCAGTAATGGGATGTCCTCCTTCTGGGGAAGATCGAATTGATGCTGCAGCTGTTTTTTATTGATTGATCGTAGTGACAGATTTTCAGCAGAGAAGGTTTGGGCGATATTTCGATCGGTTTCTGGATTCCAGTCTTCGGTATCTAAGCCATTGATGATGCCATTTAGTTTGGGTTTTAGTGTTTTCAAGAAGTTCTCTAACCCACAACCAAATTCTGGGGTCAGTATTTCCTTGGCATAGTTTGGGGAAACAGCGATGATTTTATCAGCGTAAAGGAGCCCTAAGGGCAGGGGGGTATGCCGTGCCCATTTCGGCAAGGTTTTTACTCTCGTGGCTGGTAAACCATAGTCCAGGAG
>CAZWDG010000341.1:0-2712 GCA_964633075.1 uncultured Candidatus Brevefilum sp. | reverse complement strand
CCAAACCGTCCCGATCGATCTGGCGCAAGCGTTCCATGTACCGGGGAGAGGCATCCGTCAGACTGCCGCTGTGAAAATCCAACAGCGTATTCTCCAGCATTCCCAGGGTAGTCAGAGTTTCCGGATCGGCAAAGACCATGCGCAGCGACAGCCGTTCCACAGCCCAATTAATCAAAGGTGGCGTGCCCCAAATTAGATGATAGACGAGCCAGATTAAACCCAAAGCCAAAAGGATCATTAAAATGGGAATTACCAAAGACATTATGTCCTCCACGGTGATTGGCATCTGAAAGCTGACAGCTTAGACATCGTATGCATCCTTCGCACTTGCTAGCCGCCAGGAGGCGGCGCGCTGATCGACCTCCCGGATGAAATCCGTCTTGCCGTTGTTATACCCTTCAGGATCATAGGGAAATTGATCCGCCAATCGCAACTTAAGAATTTGATAAGCCGTAGCTTCGTCCTGATTGTGCAGCAGGAAGTCCCGGAAGTTAAGATGGCGCGCGATCTCGGGATGACCTGCTTGAAAGGCATGCACATGGTAAAGGTGCACCTCCCCTGCCAACTTCTGGAAATAACGCCTGCCAGGGATGCCATTCTCACCCTTGGGTCGATAACCAATGGCTTTCATTTCAGGATCCAATGCATCCACTGCCTCGATGTCGTTGACGACGAGCAGCAGGTCAATGGTTGGTTTTGCCATTAAGCCAGGAATGGCGGTGGAGCCAATATGATGGATCTCAAGGGCGTTAGTGCCAAATATCGCCTTAATGCGTTTTTCCTCTGCCTCGAATTTCGCTACCCAAGCCGGGTTATAGGAAACAACATCGATTCTTCGCGCCATTTAATCCCTTTTACTTCTTGAATCGGGTAATATCTCACACAATTATAGTCGCAAAAGAAAAGAGATCTAATATTTTCAAGGATATATGCGATAGTAAAATTCGTTGAAATGGGTTAGCCTGATAAAATCTTTCTCAAGCGGCTGGATGATATAATAGTACCCATTGAAGAGTTCTTTGGAGCATGGGTGAAATTATCTGTTCTAATACCTGTTTATAACGAGCGCCGTACCATCGAAGAGATCGTTCGACGCGTGATGGCACAAAAGATCCCAGGGATAGAGACCACGGAAATCCTTATTGTGGATGATGCATCCACCGATGGCTCTGATGAAATCATCCGAGAACTCCAGCTGACCCACCCCGAGATCATCCATCCCATCCTGCTGGAAGAGAACCAGGGCAAGGGCAATGCAATCCGCACCGCTATCAAGGCGGCCAAGGGGGACATTGGCATCATCCAGGACGCGGACCTGGAGTATGATCCCGCAGACTATGAGGTTGTGCTGCGACCGATCATCAAGGGTGAAGCCGATGTCGTCTACGGTTCACGTTTTGCCGATCGTGAGCAGCGGCGCGTACTCTATTTCCGCCATACCATCGCCAATCGCTTCCTGACTTTCGTCAGCAACTGGTTCACCGACTTAAACCTGACAGATATGGAGACCTGCTACAAAGCCTTCCGTTTGCAAGTTGCCAAAACCATCCCTATCCGCTCCAAACGCTTTGGCATTGAACCGGAACTGACCGCAAAATTCGCCAAACGCAAGCTGCGTGTCTTCGAGGTGCCGATCAGCTACCACGGTCGCACCTACCACGAGGGGAAAAAGGTCACCTGGAGAGATGGCTTGAGAGCGCTGAGGACAATCATTAAGTATTGGCTGATCGATGACATGTTCGAGGGAGATTACGGGCATAAAGACCTGATTGATATGGAAGCTGCGCCCAAATACACTGAATGGACCCTGGCGCGCACCCGCCCCTTTGTGGGTGACCTGCTGCTGGAGATTGGCTCAGGTATCGGGAACAATGTGCGCATCCTGATGCAGTATACCGATGTCATTGCCACCGAGATCGATCCAACCTATCTGGAAGTGCTGCGTAACGCTTACCTGAACACACCAGGGGTGACGGTGCGCGAATGGGACGCCTCTCAGCCTCCCCCGCCTGACCTACCTCAACCGGATTCAATCCTTTGTTCCAACGTCATCGAGCACGTCGAGGGTGACCTGGCAGTTATCGAAAACGCGGACCGTGCCCTCAAACCAGGGGGGCGGATGATCTTCATCGTGCCGCGTGGACAAAACTTGTATTCCAGCCTCGATTCTGCCATCGGTCATTACAGGCGTTATGACAAAGCCCAGTTACGAGCATTATTTGAGGGATTAGGATACGAGATCGAGGAACTATTTACAATGAATAAGATAGGGGTGCTGGGTTGGTGGTACCGGGGGAAAATTGCGAAACAGCAGGCTATTGGCCGGGTCGGACTGAAAGCCTTCAACGTGTTGGTTCCCGTGTTCAAGCTGATCGACCCACTCCTGCCCTGGAAAGGCCTCTCACTGGTGATCGTCGCCAGGAAGCCCCTGGTGTAGATGCCGTTTGCTTGCGCGACAAGTTATGTATCTTTTGTAGGTCATGTATTGCGGGTTCTGCCGTCATCTTTCTCGTTACTGTTTTCCAGCAACGCGTGACACGTTATGCATTCGTAGGTCATGTGTTGCGGGTTCTGCCATCACCTTTCGCATTGCGATTTTCCAGCAACGCGTGATACATCGTATATCACTAAAAACAATGTCTCTACATCCCTTCCAGAAAATAAAAATTTTCCAAATAAATTCCAAATAATCAAAAAATATAAATTTTACCT
>CAZWDG010000340.1:0-2719 GCA_964633075.1 uncultured Candidatus Brevefilum sp. | reverse complement strand
CCTATAAGCCACATTTTTCTTCTCGATTTCGTGAGTTGTGTGCCGCTCCATGTAACCAGGGGGCAAATGCCCATCAATAAAAGCAATAAGATCAGCAAGGGACCAATGATGCGTTCATACCAGGAAGGGCCTACGGTCATCTGTGTGCCAGTAAGTATCTCCGACAGAATGGGGTAAATCACCCCTAAAATACACACCAGCAAGATACTCAAGAAGACCAGGGTTGAAAATAATGTCAGCGCTTCCCTGGATAAGGTAAATTTAATCTCATCAGAGCCGCCCAGATCTGACCAACGATAGACAAGCAATCCCAACCCACCCAGGCTGATTACAACGGTGAAAAAGAACATGGGAATGTCAATGTCGCTGCTGGCAAATGCGTGAACGGAGGAGACCACGCCCGATCGCGTTAGAAATGTGCCAAAGATGACCAGGGAAAAGGTCAGGATCATCAACATCACATTCCAGCGCTTGAAGTTGTCTCTTTTTCGTTGTAAATAGGCGGTATGTAGAAAGGCTGTCCCACTTAACCACGGCATCAGGGCAGAAATTTCAATCGGGTCCCATCCCCAATATCCTCCCCAGCCCAGAACATCATAAGCCCAACGCATGCCAAGCACAAGCCCTAGTGACAGAAAAACCCAGGCAATCAATGTCCACGGTCGGGCAATCTCGAGCCAGTCCCTGTCCTTTCTTCCTGTAGCGAGCGTTCCCACGACCAAAGCGAAGGGGATGATAAATCCAACAAATCCCAAATAGAGGGTGGGAGGATGCCAAATCATCCCTGGATGACGTAATAATGGGTTGAGCCCCTGCCCGTCCTGGGGCATCAATGGCCATGCCCCTGGCGGTTGGAAGACCGCCAAAGTGCTGCTGCCATCTGGCATCGCCCAGAAACGCTCAAAGGGAGATTCCCATAGGACATTTACAGCCAAGAAAAAGCCAAGGACCAAAAACACCACCAACAAACTCCATGGCTGCAAGTCATCCTCTTTTTCCCATTTCCGCAGGGCAAAGACCAAGGAAAATCCAGAAAGAAGCCAACTCCAAAAGAGCAGGGACCCGCTTTGTCCACCCCAAAGTGCGGTTAGCTTTAGATAAGCGGGCATATCACGACTGGTGACGCTATACACATAGGCGACATCAAAGCGATTATCCAGTAAAAGCATGACCAATACCACTACACCGGCCGTCGCCAAGGGAAAAGATAAAAGTAAAGCTAAACGCGCAGATTCAATACAGGCCGTGCAATCTTTTAACAACCCCCAAATCACCATCACCAAACCATAGATCGTCAAAAGAAAAGCCAGTGCAAAGGCGAGATAGCCAAAGGAAGCGATCATACGATGTTTATTCCACCTGGTCTGGCAGTGCTTCTTCGTACCTGGAGGGGCACTTCAATAAAAGTTCTTCAGCTATAAAGACCCCCTCCTCATTCAGAGTACCCGTCAGGATCGCCTGGGCTTCATTCTTAAGCATATCTGGTTTTGAACCCTCATAACGAACTTCCAACCTGGGATTTTTTGGATCGTTGACAGCTTGATGTAAGACCAAACTCAAGCCCCCCAGCGCTTCGATCTCACGTTCCTTTCCAGGAACATGCGCAATGGTGAATTCGAGAAGGCCGTTATCAGGATTAATAGCAATGGTATCCCCTAAGACCGCACCGGAGATACGTAAATTTTGGCCGGTGAGATTCTTTGTAGATTCCTTTACCTCACGAACTGTGAGGAAAAATTCTGCAGTTGACTGGGAAGCGCTCACCACCAAAAATAAGACGGCAACGATAAAAAGCCCACCCCCAACCAGAAATTTTACGCGATTTGATTTTAACCCTGATAAAGAAGAATCCTTCATTAATTGTTCTTCCGGTTGTCTTCACCAATAAAATATTGTGCTAATTATATCGGAAAGGGAAAAGGATGGCTACACAATCACTGACTTATAAAGAAATAATTCCATCCAAAATAGTGCAGGACAGATGAAAGAACAAACTAAATTTGCTCAACCCTCAATGACCGTCCTATGGTATATTTTTAATTAATCTAAACCATCAACGGGAGTGGCTATGTACATTGCTATTGAAGGGGTGATTGGTGTTGGAAAAACCACCCTGGCTCGTCTCTTGCAGTCATCTTTCAAAGCGGAACTCCTTCTAGAAATTTTTGAAGAGAATCCTTTTTTGGGTGATTTTTATAGCGATCGCAAGCGTTATGCCTTCCAGACACAGATCTTTTTCTTGCTCAGTCGCTACCACCAACAAAGAAAAGGTGTACGCGAGGCATTGGAAAATAACCCGTGGTTGATTTCCGACTACACTTTCACAAAGGATCAACTTTTTGCTGAAGTCAACTTGGATGGGGATGAATTGGAAATGTATTATAAGGTACATGAAGCCCTGGCAGAAAAAATCATCTCACCAGACTTGATCGTTTACTTACGAGCAGACACAGATGTTTTAATGCAGCGAATCGCACAACGCGACCGTCCTTATGAAAGACAGATGGAAGTTGAATATATTGACATCCTTAACCAGACCTACGAAACGCATTTTGGGCTGACATCCAATGAGAATATCCTTGTCATTAATAGCAATGATTTGGATTTTGTTCGCCGTCCAGAAGATTTAGAATATGTCGATGGACGAATCCGCCAGGCGATGAAATTGGCTCCCTTCCAGGAAAGCCTGCCTATCGATTTTTAAGGATTAGTTTAGGGG
>CAZWDG010000339.1:0-2720 GCA_964633075.1 uncultured Candidatus Brevefilum sp. | reverse complement strand
TGAAATAGATGGGTGTTGGTAGGCTTGATCAAGGGCATCCTGCAGGCTCTCTGGCGAAGAGCCACCATCAATGGCACAGACACCCGGGACACTTTCCGCCCATTTGAGAAAATCGATGGATTGTCGGTTGGCTGTGGCAAACTCTTCTCCGTACTGTGCTTGCTGCAACCCGGTTATTGCCCCCATGCGGTTATTATCCAGAAGGAGGATACAACCCCATGCGCCGTGCTCAACACCATCAATCAAAATTTGAGGATTCATGGTGAAGGAACCATCACCAGAAAGGGCGAGGAAATAGGGTGGGTCTTCTAAAGCAGCTGAAGCAAGGAGGGCGGAGACCGCAAATCCCATGTAGCTGGCGCCTGTATCGGTGAAGGTACGGGCAGGGTGATCATCTTCAACGATTTGAAAGCCATTGGCTTGCACATCCCCTGCATCGAAAAATGATAGTGCCCCTTTGCCTTTTGCCCAATCGAGGGCAATCTTGATGGCTGCGGGCTGCGTCAAGATTTCTTTTCCCCAAAATGCGTCATTTAAGGTTGGATTTGCATAGCGTTCCCGTTTAAAATTCTCCCAGCGATCCTTTTGCTGCTGGCATTGCTCAAACCAATCTGATGAGGATTTACTATCCTTAGATAGGTGCTCTGAGAGCGATTGGTTAAGCTGGCGCAATGTTGTAGAAATATCTCCCACCAAGGCTAAAGTATCCTGATAATGGGTGGCATCATTCAGATCCGCATTGATGTTGATCACATGCCTGACCTTTGGATAACCTGTGCGCGAACTGTCTGATTGACATACGGCACGGGTTCCCACAGCAATCAGCAAATCCGCCGTTTCCATAGCAAAGTTACCACTTAGCGTGCCTTTTGATCCACCAACACCCATACAACGAGGATGACTGGAGGGAACAATCCCGGTTGCGACAGGTGTATGCACACACACCCCATCTGAATATTCCAGCAGTGTTAAAAGCTCACTGGTTGAACCGAGTGCTCCCCCGCCGATCTTGACTAGAACATGTTTAGCGTCCCTGATCCACGCTGCTGCTTGGTGGTAACCATCTGCTGCAGGTCCAAGTCTTACAGGCTTTGCTGACGGCAACTCGCGTAGATTAAACTGAGGCATGGCGGCAGGTTGGGTATTCATCGGCATCAGTAAAAAGAAAGGTCCTGATCGATAGGGATTCTGCGTTGTGTTGAAACCCCGTTGCAATGCTGTGGATATCGATCCTGGTGTATGCAAACAGTAAGCATTTCCCATAATCGAAGTTAGCTTTAAGAAAAGATGTTGTTCATGTTTTGGAATCTGCTGCATGTTGAAACCTTCATCCTCGGTCGTTTCATCTCCCATTAAATACCAGACGCCTTTCCCATTTGATGCGGGAACCAATGAGGCAGCCAATGCGTGTAAAGCGCCCGGACCGATGGAGGTGATTACTGCAGCATGCTTTCCACTGACCCAGTTATAGGCGGTTGCGGCATGGGAGGCTTCAATTTCATTTCTCACGGCAAATACCTTCACCAATCCATTTTCCTGATAAATTCTGAGTACCTCGCCGATTTCTGTCGATCCATGTCCGAAAACAGCATAAAAGATGGTCACATTCTGCCGTAATAGTCCGAGTACAATCAACTCAGAAAGGGTGGTATCGATTTTGCTTGGCATCTCGCCACTTGATAATGCCTTTTCAAGGCCGCCACAGTCACTGATGATCTGGGCATGGGCTTCCCTGGTTTTGGATAATTCCTTTTTCTTCATAATCTAACCTCTTTGATTAAATTGAAGTTGATCTGATAATGCTTGACAAATTGCGATAACCTGGGCAGCGAGACGATCGAATTGTTCTGGTTTGATCCGAATCGCAGGACCTGAAATGCCCAGTGCGGCAATCAGCTTTTTACGATAATCATACACGGGAGCGGCAACGCAACGCACCCCTTGATCATATTCCTCATCATCGATCGCATAATTCCGCTGATAAACCAGCCTTATTTCGCGTAAAAGTTGATCTTTATCGGTAATTGTCGCAGGGGTACGCTGTTCAAGCGGCTCGGGCAGGGGGTAACTGCCAAAAGCCAACAGGACTTTACCCAAAGCTGTGCAATGAAGCGGCGCCAGATGGCCAATGCTGGCGTTGACCCTGAGGGTGGCATCGGACTGGACTTGGTCAATGTACAGGACCTGTCCCTGGGCATAAATGGCGAGATGGGCACATTCACCTGTCATTTCTACAAGGCGTTTTAGGAAAGGGTGGGCGATGTCATGCAACTGGAAGCGGTTGATCACGACCTGGCTGAGGGAAACAAGGGCTGGGCCTAATTGAAAACGGCGACCATCCGCCGCTTTTTCAACGAAACCTGCTTTCAACAAGGTGTGGACCATCCTAGAAGCGGTGGCTTTGTTTACCCCCAAGTATTCCGACAATTCTGTGACACCAATCCCATGGTCAGCATCCGCCATGATCTTTAAAATTCGTAAGCCACGCGCCAAGGATTGGATTTCACTCATCAAATCAGCCTCGTCAATTTCCTCGAGTAGGTTGCGTATTATACATCTTTGTTGCGATATACACTATTATACGAGGATTTTTTTGATGCTGTCAATACCAAAAAGCAAAAAGAGGTATCAGATTTTGTGATTTTTAACCAAAAATATTTTCGTATAGATATATTTTTGGTTGATTTGGAACACTAAAGACCAGATAATAGGGGAGGAAA
>CAZWDG010000338.1:0-2720 GCA_964633075.1 uncultured Candidatus Brevefilum sp. | reverse complement strand
AAATCCTCACGCCTCAGATGGCTCAGAGCGGGCGAAATTATGCACTTCGCTGTTCTCTTAGAAAGTCTTACCGACATCATCGGGGAGATCAGGCATATCTTTATCCTCAGGAATGTCTGGAATATCCTCGTCATCGAGTTGGATTGACATTGCTTCTTCCAATGTGGGGATCGGGATATCTTCATCATCGAACTGGGACAACATCGTTTCCTCCAATGAGGGAATGGGGATATCCTCCTCTTCCTCCAGAAGAGGTTTTTCTACCTCTTCCAGGTTGTCAAACGCGTCTGTTACACTACCTAGTTCTTCGATATAGGCGATGTAGAAGCCAACCAACTTTGTGCAGTTTTCCAATGAAATGCGCTCATTGATCCCATGAACGGTTCCCATTTCCTCTCGGGTCATTTGGATGGGTTGAAAGCGAAAAATATTCGTTGTCAAATTGACATACCATCTGGAATCTGTGCCGCCCAACACCAAGTAGGGCGATATCAAAGCCTTTGGGAACGCCTCTTTGATCAATCGAGAGAGCTTGAGATAAAAGGGTGATTCGATATCCGCAACCGGCGAAGGATTCCAACCAGATTCTCCTTCCAGCGTCTCACCCTGATAAGGGGTCACCTTTATCCGATCATCCTTAATCTTTTCCAAAACGATTTCATACACCGTACGTAAATCATCCCCCGGCAGAAGCCGGAAGTTGACGACTGCTTCGGCTTTCGATGGGAGGATATTATCCTTATCCCCTGCGTTGATCATCGTTGGTGCCGTGGTGGTACGAATGCTGGCATTCAACAGGTTTGACTTAGCTAATTGATTTTTGAGAATCCCCCCAAATAGCCAGGTGTTAGCAAATAACATTCGTTGAGTAAACGGCAAAGCCGACCCCAAAAAACCCATGACAAACGATACCACCTCTAAATGCGCCGGCATGGGATTGCTTTCCAGTTTCGTAATCGCCTTAGATAGGATACCAATTGCTGTCTCTTGTGGCGGCATAGAGGAATGACCACCTTCCACAGCAGCGGTTAATTTTAGGCTCAAATAACCCTTTTCAGAGATGCCAATCGCCCCAACAGGCGTTTCAACGCCGGGCAGGTACCCTTCAATCACGCTCCCGCCCTCATCCAGCAAACTCCCCAACTTGACACCGCGCGATTCCAGCAACTCGCTAATCGCCTTTGCACCGTTCGTCCCACCGACTTCCTCATCATGCCCGAACCCCAGGTAAACAGTGCGCTGGGGTTGAAAACCTTGCTTGAGCAGGTATTCCACAGCTTCCAGGATGCCGATCACCCCCGCTTTGTCATCTATCGTGCCACGCCCCCAGACATACTCATCAATCAGCTCGCCGCCAAAGGGGGGATGGTCCCATTCCGACTCGTCAACAGGCACCACATCCAGGTGCGAGGTCAACATAATCGGTTTAAGCGTCGGGTCTTTTCCCCCCCAGGTGTAGAGTAAACTGTAGTCGTTGACGGTTTCAAGTTTTAATTGAGCATGTACCTGCGGGTAGAGGGTTTTATAAAGCCGATGCAACCCATAGAATGCGTTGGCGTCAAAGGCTGCCAGGTCATGATGTGAGATCGTCTTGAATTGCACAGCCAAACCCAAGCGCTCGCCAATCGATTTCCCGTCCACAATCACAAAATCTCTCGGTTTAACTTCTTTTTGTGATGGTGAGAATAAGGTTGTTTTTAAGATGACAAAACCTATTAAAAACAACAACAAGACAGACAGCCCAACTGCCAGGGAAATTAAAATGGTTCCAAGTGTCATAATGCGTTTCTCCTCTTGGTGTGTATGTTCAATTCCTGCCGTAAGCGCAGGTGATTAAGGGTAAATAATATAAATTAAGCCTGCGATCAGGCCACCAAAATAGACTTTCTTTCTAAAAGTCTAATAAAAGCATCGTGTGTGGCTTGATCCTCAAAAGATCGTTTGGGGACAAAGGGATAAATATTCCCTTCGCCTTTATAAATGAACAAATAGTCAAGACGACCATCAATGACCTTTTGAACATTCTCCCATTCTAAATCAAGCGATCGCTCATCGATTCGCATGATGATTTTTTCATCGGTAAACGTCAAGTATCGTTTTTGTCGCAAGTTTGCATTCACTCGATACGCTTTTGAAAGCTGCAAGGGAATAAGAACCAGATAATAAATGATATAAAACCCGCCCATCATACAAACAACTGCAGCGATATTTCGCCAAGTCGGATTCCCAATCGACGGGACGATCAGTATCACAACTGCTGCGACCACCAACAGGAGAATGATGATGGCAAGGACTAAAAAACTGGGGGTTTTCATGGCTAACAAGCGAGAGACACGAATGTAATCCTTTTTCTCGGGCGTATATTGGAGTTTAATTGACGTATCCATTGTCATCCTTTTCTAGTATGCATTAACCATTTTACCACTGCCATCAGTGTTTTATTACAGATCGTCATCTATTTCAAATAAACCTTGAAGCCTCACAATTTTCGGGCATAATTAGTAGAAACAAGATCAACACCGGATGATACCTTATGTTCGATGAATCTCAAAATCCAAAACTCATAATCCACTTGGTCTATTTGGCACCATATTGTTCTGTACCGGATGAAAACACCCTCATTCAACGCCTGGGATCCTTTGAGAATCACCAGGAAACTTTAAAAATCAATGTCACCTGGCACCAGCGAGAGAGCAATAAATGCTGGGGGGAGGTCCAGC
>CAZWDG010000337.1:0-2722 GCA_964633075.1 uncultured Candidatus Brevefilum sp. | reverse complement strand
ATGTTATACTGCTGTTGTTAATTTACTATTTAGGAGCGTTTAATGATAAAAGAACCAATTAATGTGACAGATCAGGCCTTTGAGAAAACAGTTTTGGAATCATCTCTTCCTGTTGTTGTAGATTTCTGGGCACCCTGGTGCGGACCATGTAAAATGGTTGCGCCAACACTTGAAAAGATCGCCGAAGAATACGCGGAAAAATTGCTTGTCGCGAAGGTGAACACAGATGAAAATGCTGAATGGGCAATGAAATATGGCGTTCAAGGGATTCCAACGATGCTTTTGATTTATAATGGAAAAATCGTCAATCGACAGGTAGGGGCATTGCCTGAACCAATGCTCCGAGATTTGATTGAACAATTCCTCGATGTTGTGGAATCGCACGACAAAATACGTTAATCGAAACATCATCAAAAACTCAGAGTAAAAAAGGCGTTGATCAAAACGCCTTTTTTATATTAATCTTATTCAGTCAGGCGTTCAATATCTGCACCTAATTTTTTTAGTTTAAGGTCTACTTGTTGATACCCACGGTCAATTTGACTGACATTGCGAATAATACTTCTCCCCTTTGCGGAAAGTGCGGCTAGGACAAGCGCCATTCCTGCGCGAATATCTGGACTATCCAAATATTCTCCACTGAGTTGGGTTGGACCTTGTACGATGCATCGATGGGGATCGCAAAGGACAATTTGAGCACCCATGCCAACCAATTTATCGGTGAAATACATCCGAGAAGGATACATCCAGTCGTGGAATAGAATACTGCCGCGTGACTGGGTAGCGATAACAATCGCAATACTCATTAAATCGGTTGGGAAAGCAGGCCAGGGCATTACTGAGATTGCGGGGATAGCATTGCCGAGATCGGGTTCGATTTTTAGAACCTGGTCTTGGGGTACGATGATATCATCGTCTTCGGTTTCCCAACTTACACCAAGACGTTTCATAACCAGCCGGATCATATCGAGATGTTGAACACCAGCATTTTTAATTCGAACCGATCCTCTGGTGACGACGGCAGCGCCAATGTAGCTCACTACCTCAAGGTAATCTGGCCCAATCGTAAATTCACCCCCGTGAAGGCTATCCATCCCCGTGATATTTAGGGTATTGGACCCGATATTTTTAATTTTTGCGCCAAGACCGTTTAGGAAGTGACAGAGTTCCTGAATATGGGGTTCGCTGGCTGCATTTCTGATTGTCGATTCGCCTTTTGCGAGAACACATGCCATGATAGTATTCTCAGTCGCAGTCACAGAAGTCTCATCAAGGAGAATGTTTGCGCCAGATAAACCTTTCGTTTCAAAGTAGAATTGATTATCGATATAATGTGACTGAACGCCTAATTTAGAAAACGCCAGAAGGTGTGTGTCAACTCTTCGGCGACCAATGATGTCCCCACCAGGGGGTGGGAGGAAAAGTGTGCCAACCCGGCTTACCAACGGACCTGCAAGCAGGATGGAGGCACGGATCTGTCGGCATAAAGCTGGGTCTAGGTCTGCTGGATGAATGTCGCTGGCATCCACTCGATATGAGGTCTCGTCGACAGGATCAATTTTGACATTAAGGCTCTGTAAAAGCCGAATCATCGTTTGAACATCCAAAATATCAGGCACATTTCGAAGGGTTACTGGCTCTGAGGTAAGTAAACAGGCAGCTAACATGGGAAGGGCGGCATTTTTGTTGCCAGAAGGTATGAGTACCCCGCTAATTGGTTTACTTCCATGAATAATAAATTTTTCCATTGGTAACTCCTGAATGTGGCGCTGAATTATAATTTTGTTATGAATCTCTTGATGTTTTTCCCTAAGCTTGCTTTAGGAATAATGTTGGCATTGACGAGTTATCTATTCGTGATATTCATTCTCAAAACGAACATCCAAGATTTTCATAATCATGATGCGTCCCAAATAATCCTAATTTTATCATTCATTTTCCTCACAACGATCCTATTTACCGTAAAAATTCTCGATAAAGATCGAACTTTTTACGTAGTCGCACAGGGTTTGCTAGCGATTTTCTTGATGTCGATGATAGCCATAGCTGATACATTGTCTGGCCGCATTCCAGCCATTTTCCTCTTTTTGTCAATGGTTTTTGGGTTATATTTGGGTGTGATCGGAGAGAAATTAAGCCATCATCTACTGGGAGGGTTGATTACTTTATTGTTTGGGATGATCAGTCATTACGCGGGTCATCTTTATTATCGTCAAAGAGCACACCTTAAGCATAACAAAATGAACGGGTTTGGCTTGGGGGACGCCTATGCTTCAGGAGCTCTTGGATTTTTACTTGGTTTCCCTTATGGCATGTACGGTTTCATGATGACCTTAGTGATAGCTCTTGGAATTTCACTGATCCAATCTGCAGTAAAAAGGCAGCCTTATCTACGATTAAGGCTGCACTTAGGGGGGTATTTTTATACAGCTATTTTGATTATTTTGTTAATTTGCCTTTAGCTGTTAAGGTCATAGATAGGCTTCAAACTTTTTAAAATTTTCATCAAAATCGCGTTTCAATGACTTGGCTACTTTGACGAAAGAGTCTTTATCCTGCCATGTTCTTTCCGGATATAAGAATTCTTCAGGAACTTCAGAGATGGCATTTGGCACAGAAATCTTAAAAATTGGATCCATATGGTAGTCCACTTGTGCGAAATTTTCGGAAAGGATCCAATTAATCATGCGCCGTGTGTGGGGAAGGGGCATTCGATGCCCCG
>CAZWDG010000336.1:0-2723 GCA_964633075.1 uncultured Candidatus Brevefilum sp. | reverse complement strand
TAATGCTTTCAATATGTTGCGATATACCGAGCAGGTCTGTCACTCGTTGAGCATGGAGACCATAGGCATTCGTGAAAATTACTTTGCGTTGTGGCAAGCTCTGCAGAATTTTATCTAACTGTGGATTGGGCTTAAGAACGCTTTCCAGGGGAATATCATGGACATAATCCAAATAAACCGCCATATCAACAGTGAACTCCGTTTGTAAGCCTCGCAGGGTTGTGCCATACTGCTGCCAGAGTCGGTGGCGAAGTTCCGGGACATCCTCGGCAGGAAAGCCCATTTCCTCATGCAGAAATTGATTGATCCGCATCCGGATCATATCCCAAATCCCACTTGTTTGAGGGTAAAGGGTGTCGTCCAAATCAATCAGAAGGATTTTAATATGATTAAAGTTGAATAAATAAGGCATAGGCAAAAATAAGTCGATCAATTGTCCCGCTAATTATAAGGCAATTTTCGAATTGGGGCGATAGACTGCGATACATAATGTAGGTCATGCACTGTACAGCCAAGGTCGAAAGACCTTGGCCAGTATGCATGACAAAACAAATTGTGAATTATGAAAATTTGTTGATTGGAATGTAATTAGCATTTGCGCTTGATTTGTCACGCAAGCTTCCCCATTCCCCAACCGTTTGACCGCGTGAGCCGGTCGGCTGTACGTGACCTACAATTATGGGTCATACCATTTTGTCACGCAAGCCTCCTCATTCCCCAATCGTTTTACCGCGTGCGCTGGTTGGCTGTGCGTGACCTACAAATTAGAATAAACATCTTATTGACCAGGTCTATCGTCGGATTATTCATTAAGAATTAAATATGGTTTAATTAATCAAATAACAGCATAGTCGACAATAAGTGGCTAGAGGAAGCAGGAATCCAATGATTGACTATTTAACCTACTATTACCGAATGGATCAAGAGCCTTTTCAAAGCCTATCTGCATTGACAGATCAAGAAGCGATCAAAATTATGGAGGAGCTTTGTGATGACACGCCCTATGGGGAAAGGTTCAAGGATCCAATTCAATATCTAAAGAACAGAAAAGACACCGAACAGTGGGTTAGAAAAGCGTTCCTTGCAAAAGGTGGCAGACCAAAAGATGAATTTCCGATCTCCATGGTGCTTGGATCATCAAAATGGTTAGAAAAAGCCTCGCCAGATCCAAAGCAGCACGGGGAAATCCGCATTCCGCTTTCAATATTTACATTTGAAGATGTCAGCTTTACCTACCCGGACAGCATGCTCTCTCGCTGGTTTGGTCAAGATAAGCCAGCTGAATTTTATCAAGCTGAATTTCACGGCATAATTTTTACACTCCCTGAAATCTTTTTGATCGTAGAAAAGAATGGTATGCCAGAGGAGGATTGGGAGATTAAACTACCAGAGCGTTTAGCCCCATACATCGAAGCCCAGGTCTGGAATCGTGGGATCCTGTTGGATTACTGGAAACGCATTAGAACCTGACGGTCCAACTTGCCCTGCACCTGAACCTAAATACTTAAATAAATTTGGTTTGGTTTTTTTCCGGATTTAATCTTTGCTTCCGCTCAATTCACGATAAATATAATCCAGAACACGGAGTCCATCCTCCCTGTGGATTTGATAAGCCTCATCGGTTAAATTCATGGGATCGTTTTCGTCAATCCCATGGTTGGGCAAATGTTGAACACTTGCCCAAAAATTCCATACAGGTAATTGATATTCCAGAGAGAGACTGGTTAAGTTTCGATTAACTCGTTCATCCAACTCTCGATTATCAGCTTTCGTCACAATAATTGGGACGGTACCATTATCAAGTAATTTTTCAATAATGGTTCGCAGATAAAATTCATTACGATTTTCCCAATGAGTGCCAATGTGGACGAAAGCAATAATCGGTTGATGATACCGAAGTTCACAATCGATCGGCAGCTCATATGGTTCACAGTAACCTTCTTTGTTTTCGTTCCATCTTTCCCAAAGCAGTGCGCCTTCTGTGGTACCGTTAGCAACGGTGGGGCTATAACGATCGAATGAACCCTTAAAATGGATAACCGTCTCGCGTAAAGCTGGATCTATGTGGACCGCAGCGCTAAGATCATGGTCATAAATACCCAAAAAATTCTTTGGCAGACTATGGCAGTCGCCAAGAATAGAGAAAGCATGGTGATTATTGCCATTGGCTAAGCCAACTTGATAAATCTGGCGCATTTCATCAGAAATGAAGGCTGGTATCACCGGCCATTGTTTCCATTGCTCAGCAATCAGTGGTGTTAGGGTTTGAGTGGGCACAGGCGTTATCGTCGCAAGCTCGACCTGTGGTGTTTGCGCTATGATTGAAGGTGTGATCTGCTCAGGGGTAGGGACTGTTATGGTTGGAGTGATTGAGGGTTTTGTTGGGGAATCTGCGATTGCTTCACTTAATCCATGCTCGATCTCGATCCTCTCGGTTGCCAAACTGCAAGCTGACAGAATTGTTGTAAATAAAAGTAACCAAAATTTAAACAGGTTATTACGGGATGTCATGTTTTTCTGAAAGCTAAATAGAATTCATAAAATAACGTGATCATTGCAATCATTCTCAATGATAGGAAATTAATCTTACCACTGAAGATTCCATGCGCTATTTTGTCACGCAAGCCTCCTCATTCGCCAACCGCTTCACCGCGTGGGCTGGTCGGCTATGCGTGACCTACCCCTTTTCCAGCGCCAGGCTGACCCAATCCCCATCGGTCAAG
>CAZWDG010000335.1:1727-2730 GCA_964633075.1 uncultured Candidatus Brevefilum sp. | reverse complement strand
CACCGACACCTGTATGAGCCAACCCCTCGAAAGGAACCTCGGTGACCTCCCCAGGTTGATCAAATTGAAGATAGCCTAATCCATAGGTATCCTGAAAGAGGGCATTTTCGAACACAAAACCCTGATCATCTGCTGTGAAGAAGCCTCTGCCGAAGGCAACCAATGCTACTTCCTCATCCGCCTCTCGTTGATCAAGCGGTTTCCCATAAAGCACTTTGATCCCTGCCCCTTTTTCCCAGAGGTAGGCGACCGTGTCACCGATCATGTACCCCTCAACCAGGACAATCCGTGAGAAATCCTCATTCTTTGCAGCCGGATACCCACCATAGGGACTCGCGTAAATTTCTTCAACCGTGCCACTATCCAACCGGCACAGGTAGGTACGGACCAAACTTTGCTCACGCGATTCCGCAGAAAGGATACACAAATTTTGTTTGGTGTCCACTTCACCAAGGTGACAGCGGGTATTTTCAAAGATCCCACCGAAGGCCGGCTCAGGAAATCCACCGGTCATCGGTATGAGCATTGGTAAATAATTTTCATCACCATCCTTATCAATCATCACCAGGATTTGTCCTAAATCCTTAAAAACCGCAAAGGACATTCCCCCAATCAAATCCGGATTTTGCAGCACAATATTGGGAGGCAAGAGCGGCTCAGGGACGCTGCCGCCATGATCCATGACATACAAGCTATTATGACCGCTGAGATTGGACAAAAAGTAGATCCGACCTCCGACAAGTTGCGGTCTGAGGAATAAGCGAGCTGATAATAAAGCTTCTATTCGATACATTTACTACTCCTGTTAAAATTTTATTTTTGAACAAGGCTCAACCAGTAACCAAGCCCTAAGAGAACCAAAGTCCCGAGAATCCCAAAACCCAAGTGGATGGTGCCAACATCCAGAAATCGTATGGAAAGAATTTCAGCTAAGAAATGTCCACCAAAGAAGCCGATCCAACTCAGCACCAAATAGAGGATCAGACGGAATAAATTGCCACCA
>CAZWDG010000335.1:0-1717 GCA_964633075.1 uncultured Candidatus Brevefilum sp. | reverse complement strand
TGACTAAACTCCTCACGTCAAACTGGACAAATTCACGCTTAAGTTACGGTCTGGATGAATCCGCCTCCCAGGCAAACATCGCCTTGATAAAGGGCTGCCACCTGGCCGGGTGAAATGCCATGTACTGCCTCCATGAATTCTAACCTAAAAATCCGATGATTGGCTGAGGACAAGATAGCTGGTACTGGTTTTGTCCGGTAGCGGACCATTACGTCAAAGATATCACCGACTTCTGGCGGTTCCCCTGCGATCCAATTGGCATGCTCAGCAGAGAGGTGATCCGCCCCAGCCTGATTGGCAAAGCCTACCACCAGCCGATTATGTTGGACATCCTTGTCAAGCACATAATAAGGTGCAGAGGCTGCCACCCGGATTCCTTTACGCTGTCCAACTGTATAATAAGGCAATCCTTGATGTGTACCGATGACCTTCCCCTGCAAGTCAACAATGTCACCTGGCTGATCAGCGCCAGGTGCAAAACGTCTCAGAAAATTCCGATAATCACGCCCCCCCAAGAAACACAGATCCTGACTCTCCTCTCGATCAGCTGCAGGGAGACCCAAATCGCTTGCTCGTTTACGGACTTCCACCTTGGTCATCCCTCCGAGTGGTAAAAGGGTTTGTCTGAGTTGGGATTGGGACAGCAGTGAAAGGACATAGGATTGATCCTTTTTTTGATCTACACCTCTCAATAATTGCACTTGCCCAGAATCCAAACGCTCGATCTGCGCATAGTGACCGGTCGCAAAAAATTCCGCCCCATGCGCAAGGGCGTAGGTTTGCAGAATGCCCCATTTAATTTGAGGGTTACAAATCAAACAAGGATTCGGCGTTTTGCCATCTAAATATTGCTGAATGAAAGATTTCACGACCACCTTAAAAAAGTGATCTTGAAGATCTACAACAATAAAAGGAATACCAAGAAAATCAGCTGCTTTCTGGGCTAACGCAAGTGATGAGGATTGTGACTGTTTAGCTGCTTCGCAATCTGGGTCTTTCCAGGTCTGCATAAAGATCGTGGTAATTTGGTATCCTTCATCAAGCAGACAAGCAGCACTGACAGCGCTGTCCACGCCACCACTCAAGCCCACAAAGACATGACCTCGTTGATGCATACCATCCATTTTACTCCATCCGATCCCGCGTGCCTGCTATAATAAGCATAATGAACAAAGGATAAAAAAGAAAAAGCATGATCCCCTATACAGATACCCATTGCCACTTAGATTTTGAACGGTTTGATCAAGACCGACAGGAAGTATTGATGCGCGCCTGGGATGCGGGTCTGGTGTGGATTCTCAATCCGGGGATCGATCCCCCGTCCAGCCAGGCTGCCATCGAATTGGCCAGACACAATCCTAAGAAAATCAGTGCGGCTGTCGGGATTCATCCCAATTTCGGACAACCCTGGACGGATGACCTGGTGGCGCTCCTTCGCACACAGGCTCAAAACCAAGAGGTGGTTGCCATTGGTGAGATCGGATTGGACTACTACCGTCAGCACACGCCATATGATCAGCAGCGAACCATGTTCCGAGCTCAATTGGATCTTGCAGCCGAGTTGGGACTACCGGTGCTCATCCATAACCGCGATGCAACAGAAGATTTGATGGCGATATTAGAATCCTGGCATCTGAGATTGGTTCTGAGCGGACACCCCCTCGCTAAAAGACCGGGCGCCTTTCACAGTTTCAGCGCTGACGTCGAAACAGCGCTC
>CAZWDG010000334.1:1627-2730 GCA_964633075.1 uncultured Candidatus Brevefilum sp. | reverse complement strand
AGATATGGATGTCGCCCAACTTATTTTAGATGACTATCTCTCAACCTATCGCCCCCACCTGCCCACATTCTGGGGATGAAATCCTATTACCAAAGCAACCCGTTCATGGTAAAAATATCACAATTACCTCAATCTATTGGAGAAAGCTGATGAGTGATCCCTTAACGACTTATGACAAAGATCAAACCCCTAAATCAGGATTTGTTAAAATTTTAAGTGAACCCTTATCAAAATATGGCCTTCCCAGTTGGCTGGTTTATGTTCTGGGCGCAGTTGGCCTGATCTACCTCCTGAATCCCACCCTCGGCCTGTTAGAATTAATCCCTGATGTGCTGCCCTTTGTTGGTAACCTGGATGAAGGCATGGCCGTTATGCTCCTTCTCGCTGGTATTGTTGAAGTTTTGGAAAGTAGAAAACAGCGAAAGGCCGAAAGGTCTGAGACACTCCCAAAAGCCAGGGAGAACACTGAGCCTTCTGATCAAGGATAAAAACTCATTCATCGTAGGACAAATAAGTCCAGCTTTTGGAGTGGTTTGAGTTTATCCCACCCACCCACAATATATTGACGATTTTTAAATACCATAGTATAGTAGTGGCATAAGCTTAACGGAAGTTCGATAAGACAGGCTCGTTTTGTTCTTGGTTGGAACGTACGTTAGCAGGACACGTAGGAATTTTGTACAAAGGAGGTTTCCAAGCATGGCAGAACGAGAACTTGGCGTCGTCAAGTGGTTCAACGGTGAAAAAGGATACGGTTTTATCGCACGTGACAATGAAGAAAAAGATGTATTCGTACACTTCTCTGCGATCAATGCTGAGGGTTTCCGCACCCTGCGCGAAGGTCAACGAGTTGAATTCGAAGTTGTCGATGGCGAAAAAGGTCCCCAGGCTCAGAATGTTGAACTAATCGAGTAACTCGAAATCATTATCCATTTAGAAAAAATGCGATGCTTGACAACATCGCATTTTTGTTGTCATGAATCAGCAGCAAATTGAGGTGAGGGTGACCTTTCATTCCTCCTCTCCCTCACGAAGAGAGAGGATTGAGGTGAGGGTGCCATTTCATTAATGGGGAACCCTCATCCTGTGATCAAATTACCCCT
>CAZWDG010000334.1:0-1527 GCA_964633075.1 uncultured Candidatus Brevefilum sp. | reverse complement strand
TAAGTAGAGATCTCTTCCCAACAAATTCGATCTTTTCCTCCTCTCCCTCACGGAGAGAGAGAGGATTGAGGTGAGGGTGCCATTTCATTAATGGGGAGCCCTCATCCTGTGATCAAATTACCCCTTAAGTAGAGATCTCTTCCCAACAAATTCGATCTTTTCCTCCTCTCCCTCACGGAGGGAGAGGATTGAGGTGAGGGTGACATTTGGGACAACCCCTTCACCATTACAGCGTTGCTCAGTAAATCTAACTTGTGGAACAATTCCTGGTCGTACCCAAGACCTCTAATAAGTTTACAATCAATCACCGCTCTCTAAGCTCTGCTGAATTTCCTCCATACTTCGCCCGGTTTTTACGGAATTTGGCTCTTCATCAACTGGGTCACGTTGAGAATCTGCTTCCCCATCATCCATCTTGATCAACAACCAGCGCGCTTTTTCACCGCTCCCTGTGCGAATCAGAGCATATCCCCCTCGTAGTTTCTGCCCTTCCAGCCAGATCGCCACATGCCCATCTTCGAGTTGCTCTGCGACAGTTGGTGGCGCTCCCCCTGTTTCATCCCCTTCTTTCAGGTTGCGATAAGTCCCCCGATCCCAGACCATGATCGTCCCACCGCCATATTCACCTTCGGGGATCACACCTTCAAAATCCGCATAAGCCAGGGGATGATCCTCCGTTGGGACAGCCAAACGCTTAATACTTGGATTTGTCGAGGGTCCTTTGGGCACCGCCCAGGACTTAAGCACCCCATCCACCTCAAGCCGGAAATCATAATGTAGCGTAGAAGCCGCATGCTTCTGAATTACGAAGATGGGCTCACTTTTCACCCAATCAAACTGGACCGACAGATCCTCGGGTTCTGATGTTTTTTGGAAATCCCGCTTCTTCCTGTATTCGTCAAGGCGGCTTTCAGCCATGATCCCTCCCGTTAAGAATGATCCTCTGAACATACAACTTAACACCAGGTGTCTTCCGGTGCTAATTCTCAATAACTAAACCATCAAGACTGAACAACCCCTTATAAAACAATTGATGAATTTCGGACTTTTCAATTTGATTGCTTGTATCAAACTTGATCCTGATTTTATAGCTTTTTATAATAATTTACGATCGGCAGTGGCCGAAAGCCCGCCTTTTCATACGTCCATCGTGCAGGGGCATGGGAAGGATCGCCACCGGTGCTCACCATCGCGATGCGCATGCCCTCCGCTCGCAATTCATTGAAAACGAACGCAATCAATGCGGTACCAACGCCTCTGTTTTGATAATCTGGATGGACAGCCAAAAAATGGATTTCACCCACCTTGCTTGCTGGGTTGATCTTTTGTGTGATCAAACCAACCACATTCCTATCGATTTCTCCAACCCAGACCTTGATTTCGGCATCATTCAGCTCGTTTTGCACCGTCTCAGTTTGGCTTGCCCTCCAATCCGGAAAGATAACGGGATAAATTTCTGGACCCAGAATCTTTTCAAACGATTGAAAAATGGGTTCAAAGGCTAAAAGTGTTAATGCGATCAAATGC
>CAZWDG010000333.1:512-2731 GCA_964633075.1 uncultured Candidatus Brevefilum sp. | reverse complement strand
TTTTAAAATCTCTTAATAGACTTAGTAAATTCTCACTATCCGTCTCATTCAAGGCAGATGTGGGCTCATCCAACACGAGTAATTTCGCGTCTCGGCTTAGTGCCTTGGCAATTTCAACCAATTGTTGCTTACCGATGCCTAAGTGCTTAATTTTTGTCTCAGGATTCACATCCAATCGAACTTTTTTTAAAACTTCAACCGTTTGTTTAATCGTTTCATTGATATCAACATTGAGCCCTTTTCTAATCTCATGACCAAGAAAAACATTCTCATAGACGGTCATCTCCGGAACAAGTGCTAACTCTTGGTAAATAACAGCAATACCCGCCTGCTCACTATCACGGGTGTTTCGAAAGGTTTGAGGCTCACCATCCAAATAGATCTCCCCTTCATAGGATCCGTGAGGATGCACACCACTCAACACCTTCATCAAAGTTGATTTACCCGCCCCATTTTCACCGACGAGACAGTGAATTTTCTGACGTTCCACTTGAAAACTCACATCATCAAGCGCTGTGACACCCGGGAACTTTTTTGTGATATTCTTCATTTCTAGGATTGGAACACTCATATTTTCTCCAACATCCTCATTCGCTAAAAATCAATTCATTAACAAAATTACTCAAATGCTTAATCTATCAAATCTATTATAACATCTCAAAGACACAGGCAAGAATTTTTTACTAGAAAATTTTATCTTAATTTTCCAATTCAATCTTATGTAATTTCCCTTTGATCTATTGCAAGAAGCGATTTCATTTGTTTTCCTTATGGCTTGAGGATTATGACACCTCCTCAAATGGATCCTATCTTTTACAGTGAGCATATTGAAACATCAGGGATCATTTTTATATCAAAAATAACTGCAAATCAATCAACAAACAACTTATCGCGGTTGATATCCTTCCTTTAAGATTTAGCATTCTTTCATTCTTTGGTATGGTGATTAAAAACGGATGTTGCGCGAACTCAAAAAGAACCGACTTTTTTCTACGACTTCACCCGCTTCTGAACATCGCAGTACTTCCTGAGCCAATTTCACACAGTCTTCTCGATGGAGGTTTCGCAATACTTTCTTTATCTCCGGGATTCTTGTCGGAGCCATGCTGAACTCGTCTAACCCCAATCCCAACAAAATGGGAGTTGCTGTGGGTTCTCCAGCTAGTTCTCCACACAACCCTACCCATTTGCCTTCTGCGTGGGCACTGTCGATCGTGAATTTGATCAGGGTTAAGACAGCCGGATCTAAGGGATTCCCAATATGAGCGACTTTACTGTTCGTCCGATCCACTGCCAGAGTATACTGCGTCAGGTCATTTGTGCCGATGCTAAAGAAGTCAACCTCTGGCGCTAATCGATCTGCCAATATCGCTGCGGATGGCACTTCAATCATGATTCCGATTTGAACCTTGTGGGTGTATTTTTTCCCCTCTGCATCAAGTTCAGCCATCGCTTTTTTGAGCAGTGCTTTTGCTGCTCGGATTTCCGAAATGCCCGAGACCATTGGCATCATGATCCTCAAGTCGACTTTGTCGAGAGCACCTGCTTGGATTAGGGCACGAAACTGCATGAGAAAAATCTCCTCTGCACCATCAAGCATCCGAATTCCCCGCCACCCAAGAAAGGGATTCATCTCTACAGGCAAATCGAGATAGGGGATGACCTTATCACCACCAATATCAAGGGTCCGAACTACCAAAGGCATCTCTAAGTAATGACTGAATACAGATTGATAGGCTTCGATCTGTTCTTCTTCTGTGGGCAGTGCATCGCGGTCAAGGTACAGGAATTCTGTTCTAAAAAGGCCCACTCCTTCAGCACCGTACTTTTTCCCAATAGGTGCATCAACCAAGCCCCCAATGTTTGCGACCACTTCCACTCGTTCTCCATCGGCTGTGATTGCTGGCTCCTGAGCAGCTAGCCGTACTTCTTCCTGCTGGACCTTAAGCGTCTCTTCTTCTTCCAAAAATGCGTTTATTGTTTCTTTTCCAGGATTGATGATTACTTCTCCCTGGCTGCCGTTGACCAGCATTGTCATTCCCTCAGAGACATTGAGGATATCCGAGCCTAAACCAACCACTGCAGGAAAACCAAAGGTTTTTGCTAAAACAGCCGTATGTGAAGTGGGACCACCTTCTGCTGTACAGAAAGCCAGGACAAAATCCTTATTTAAACTTACTGTGTCTGAGGGTGTCAGATCAACAGCGACAACAATCGAA
>CAZWDG010000333.1:0-502 GCA_964633075.1 uncultured Candidatus Brevefilum sp. | reverse complement strand
AGGTTCTCTTAAAACAGTCCCGCCGACATTAATGCCTAATAAATGACCCAAAACACGATGCCCAACGTCACGGACATCAACAGCACGCTCGCGCAATAAATCATCCGGAATATTTTCTAACATCTGAGCAAAGTGCTCCACAGAATCCATCCAGGCTTTTTCGGCATTAATATTTTGGCGAATTAGGTCTTTTGCTCGACCCACAAGCGCTTCATCCTCAAGAAACATCCAATGGGCTTCAAATATTTCTGCCTCACTGTCCAAGGACAGCTTGCTCAGGGAATCCTTCAATGCCAGAATCTCTTTCTGACTATCCTTAATGGCCTGATCAAGGCGCTGAATTTCAGCCTCCCCATCAGTAATCTCGAATTCAGGAATTTCTAGTTTATCTTTATTAATGACAATAGCTTTCCCATGCGTCAAACCCGGGGCTGCTGGGGTTCCTTTAATGATTATTTGATTTTGCATGGTTAAATTTACCTCCTCTATTAAATCAACTCTG
>CAZWDG010000332.1:0-2737 GCA_964633075.1 uncultured Candidatus Brevefilum sp. | reverse complement strand
TGACGAAGATGGTAGCGTAGCAAGGGATTATTTTCTTTATGCCCTGCCAACTGCAGTCCTTATCGGACCCGATGGACATGTCTTGGATGTCATGATTGGATCTGGGTTGAGCTCTGGGTTTTTGCGCTCACGCCTTGATGATATTTTGGTAAAAGAGGAGTGAGAAACCCATGTTCCCGATCATAAATATAGGACCTATCGCTCTTCAGGCAGCCGGATTCATCCTCTTGCTCAGCTTGATCATCGGCATGTGGCTCACCAGAAAATTTTCAGAAAAACTCGGTACGAATGGCGATATCATCGAAAATAGCTTGCTGATTGGTCTGATTGCTGGAATACTCGCAGCCCGGATTGGATTCCTACTTCAAAATCCCTCCATTTTTATCGAAAATCCATTGAGTTTATTTTCACTGAGGCCATCGATGTTCACACCAAGTTTTGGGCTACTGGTGGGCGGATTGACAATTTTAATCATTTTCCAGAAAAACCATTTACCTCTCTGGCCGACCCTTGACAATCTCACGCCGTTGATTATCTGCCTCTTTATCGGAATGCATTTGGCGAATTTTGCTAATGGTGATGGATATGGACTTCCCACAAGTTTGCCCTGGGGAATTGAGTTATGGCAAGCAATCCGCCATCCAGTACAGCTCTATGCTATTTTAATGGCATTAATCATGCTGATTTGGCTGATAATCCAAACCGAAGGATTGACTTTCACAGGTTTTCTACGGAGCGGGATTCTCTTCGCTTATACAATAGCTGGATTGAGTATTTTTACAGTGATCACGCGCACCTTTATCTCACGTAAGATCCTCATCGGGAAATTCGATCTCATCCAGATTGTAGGCTTGCTGTCACTTTCTGCTGTACTTTACCTCATATATACCAGGTTATACCAACCTCGAAAACGCATCCCTGTATTGATCAGCATGGGATCCAACCATCATCCGGAAGAAAACCTGGCTGGGGCGACTGAAAAAATCAAAGAAGTATTAAGACTTCGCCGATCATCCGCAAAATACCTAACTGAGGGTGTCAAAGACAGTCAGAAGGAATCGTCTTTTCAAAACCAGGTGATCGAAATCGAAACAGAGTTGCCTTATTCCGAATTATTGGGATTACTAAAAAGCATTGAACGCCAATTTGGTCGTGAGCCTTACAACAGAAAAACCGTTCCACTCGATCTCGATATCATCACATATGGCGACGATGTTTTTACCAGTAAAGGTAAACGCATCCCTGATCCTGATCTGCTAAAATATAAGTATATTGTCCTCCCTTTGGGAGAAATCTTGGCGGATTTTAGACATCCAGCAAATGGACGCACCATCAAAGACATTGCAAAATCCATCGAAGATGATTCGCGTGTTATTAAACTTGAAGAGGTGGATAATGAACCTTAAAGACAAAACAGCCCTGATAACAGGTGGCGGCATACGTTTAGGACGGGCATTTGCACTTGCCCTGGCAAAAGAAGGGGCAAATCTGGTTTTACATTATACTAGCTCGGAAAAACCCGCACTAGAGACCGTCCAACATGTACGCGAGCTTGGTGTAAAAGCGATTGCAATTGGAGCAGATTTCAATAACCTGGATGCTGTCGAAACCCTATTCCCTCAAGCCTTGAAGCATTTTGCATGTGTGGACATCTTGATCAACAATGCCGCAATATACCTGCCTGGTTACGGTCTGGAGACTAACCGGGAGAAATGGGAAAAGCAATTCCGGATCAACTTGCAGGCACCATTCCTGCTTATCCAGGCATTTGCACGTCAATTGCCCAAAGACCGTCTGGGCAGAATCCTGAATATTGCAGACGCACAAATCACTCGACAAAAACCCAACCATTTCGCCTACCGCCTGACAAAATCAGCCTTGGTAGATATGACAGAGATGTTCGCCAGAGAACTCGCACCCCGTATCACTGTGAACGCCCTTGGCTTAGGGATCATGCTCCCTCTGGCAGGTAAGGAGGATGTTGACCTTGAGGCGTATGCCCAAAAGAATGTCCCTCTCAACCGCGTCGGCAGCCCAGAAATTGCCGCTGAAAATGCCTTATTCCTCATTAAGAGTGACTTCACCACTGGCGCTTTTCTGCGAGTAGACGGCGGTCAATACTTATAAAGTTGTTTACATCCTCAACCAAAAACGGGGATCGATGCACCGCTGATTGGATGAGATGCTGATGATGCTAAGAAGAGAATGACATCAGCAATCTTTTTGGGTTTAACCCATTTTGAATAATCAGCATCCGGCATTGACTGGCGATTTTTAGGCGTGTCAAACATAGAGGGTATAATGCAATTAACTTGAATATTTTGATGTTTTAATTCCGTCGCCATACTCTCAGTTAGACGCAAAAGTGCCCCTTTAGCAGCCGAATAGGCGCCTGCATTTGCGCTCCCATGCAAAGCCGATTTAGAACCAATGGAAATGATTTTTCCGCCCCCTTTGTTTATCATATTGGGAACAAAAACAGCGCATGTGTTTATAAATGAGTGTACGTTTAAGTCCATCATCCTGCGCCAGGAGTCATAGGACAATTCATACACAGGCTCTCCAGAAATATACCCACCAACCGTGTGCACCAGCACATCCACATCACCAACACCCGTCTTGATCTCCTCTGCTACTTTTAATAAACCCTCTCGATCAAGGACGTCAATATTCTCAAACAGATGCAGTTTCTCTTCATCGGCGAACGTAGAAAATGCCTCCCGCAGACGCCCCACCC
>CAZWDG010000331.1:0-2738 GCA_964633075.1 uncultured Candidatus Brevefilum sp. | reverse complement strand
CCTAATTATGGCAAAAAATTCGATTTTTCCTCTTGACTTTCAAGACGGTATCTACGATCTCTGGATATGTAAATTATGATCGCTCAGAAGATTAATTCCAAGTCTTTTTGTTCCTTGATCAGCGCTTCTTGAGCATCAGGGGTCATAGGTTCAAAATTATTAATGGCTTCAATCACATCCCCTAACAGGCGATAATCGCCCAGTGTGCAAATATGGGTCAATTTATGGGAGAGGACAAAATTGACGTTCTTTTGAATGAGGGCTTGCTCTTCAAAGGGGACATACCAGGTGTGGTAGCGATGCTCACGGTCACCCCAGGGCTCTTTGGCCACCGCTTTGATGATCATCACGCCCACGTCTTGCTCCTCGCAGGTATCCAGCAAGGCCAGGGCTTGATCGCGATAATCTGCATTGGCAAACAGCGCGGGATAGATCGGGAAAAGGACGGAGTCGAAGTCGAAACGGCGCAAGGCTTCTCGAAAAACTCGGGGGGCATCCATACCGTGACCGGTGATGCCGATGAAGCGTGTCAGGCCTTGTTCACGCAGCTCGATGATTCCTTCCAGTGTGCCGCCAGGTTGTGTACATTGGTCCAGTTCGTCCATGCTGGTGACGGCGTGGATCTGGTAAAGGTCAAAGCTCGTCACCTGTAATCGTTGCAGGGAGTCATGGCATTCTCGAATGGCACCGTCTCTGGTGCGTTCCATTGTCTTGCAACCCAGGAAGAAGTCATTTCGAATTTGCGGCATCCATGGACCCAAGCGGGCTTCTGCCTGGCCATAACTGGGCGCAATATCAATATGGTTGATGCCCGCGTCGATCACTTGCTGCACAACCCGATCCGCTGCAGGTTGATCAAGCTGTCCCAATGCGACTGCGCCAAACACCGCCAGGGTGCTCATGTGGCCTGTTCGTCCATAACGACGTTTTCTCATCTTGTTCCTCCTCAAATGATACTATCAGACAACAACCATCCCACCAGGACCTTGTCTGCGCCTGAATGTGGGCATATTTTCTTGTGGACTTTCGTTTTTAGCTTCTTCTAAAAGTTGATCGACGATGTTAATTTCTTCTCGGGCTGCTTTTAGCGATTCAAGCTCCTCCAAACGGTTGATCAAAGAGCGGTATTCCTGCATGGTGAGAAAAACGCCCACGCGATGGCCTTCTTTGTCCACAAGATACTTTTCGTTCAATGGCAGGTTGTTCATAAGTGTGATCGGTTGTTGTTGCGTAATCTGGTTTAATTGATCGTCAATTTATTGTACCTTTGAATCGAATATTCCGCAGATGCAAGAAGCAATCCGTTTATAATCAAATTGAGAAAACTCCCTGGCTTTCGCTGCCGTATATATCAGCAAACCCGTGATTTTAAGATAGTCCGCGGGTTCGACCGGTTTCTAAATCGATATCGATATCATAGAACGCCGGCCTTGTTGGGAGGCCGGGCATGGTGCTCATGGTACCCAAGAGTGGATAAAGGAAGCCTGCGCCAATCGAGGCATTCACCGAACGAATTGGGATTCGAAATCCTTTCGGACGTCCTTTAAGAGCGGGATCATGGCTCAGGCTGAGATGGGTTTTGGCCATGCAAATCGGCAAGTTATCATAACCGAGCCTGTGATATTCTTCAATTTGCTCTTCGGCATCAGGGGAATAATCCACGCCGTCTGCGCCATAAATTTCCTTGGCGATTATTTCGATCTTATCTTTAATGGGAAGATCTAGCGGATACAAAAATTTAAAATCTGAGCCTCGTTCAGCCGCTTCAATCACGGCTTTACCCAGCTCAACCGCACCGGCACCGCCCTCTTCCCAGTTATTTGTCACCACAGCCTTAAAGATCCTGCCACTTTTACGGCAGGCATTTTGAACAAGCTCGAGTTCAGCCTGCGTATCTGTATGAAAGCGGTTAATGGCTAAAACCACTGGCACACCAAACTTATGGGCAATATCACAATGTGCCCCCAGGTTCTGCAGGCCTCTTTCGACTAACTCAAGATTTTCAGTTTCATATTCTGGGGCTAAGGGGGCGCCAGCTGTAACCTTCGGTCCACCACCATGCATTTTAAGGGCTCGGATCGTGGCAACCAGGACAACTACATCCGGAATGTTGCCGGAATAACGGCACTTGATATCAAAGAATTTTTCCATGCCCATGTCAGAACCAAAGCCCGATTCCGTGACGACATAATCGGCCAGTTTTAAGGCGATCATATCCGCCATCACTGAGCTGTTACCGTGGGCGATGTTGGCAAAGGGTCCCGCATGGACAAAGACGGGTGTGCCTTCCAGAGTTTGCATCAGGGTTGGTTTGATGGTCTCTTTCATCAGCACCGTGGCAGCGCCTGCCACCCCCACATCCTCAACGGTGACGGGTTGACCGTCCACGTCCAGCGCCAGAACAATCCGACCAATTCGCTCGCGCATGTCCTGCAGGCTGGTGGATAACGCCAATACAGCCATCAGCTCGCTGGCTACGGTGATGTAGAAACTGGTTTTGAGGTTGAAATCCTTCTCGGTGGGGCTTTGTCCGACGGTGATCTCCCGCAGGAGACGATCATTGGTGTCCGTTGCCCGACGCCACGTGAGGGTGTTCCGATCAATATTGAGACGGGCAAAACGGGAACGTTCTTCAGTGGTGAGCTGATTGGGGTCGGTTTTATCAATTCCCAGATTCTTCAAGCGCCCCATCATCGCAATTCCGAATTCACGATTTCCATTCTCATCAGGCTGTCTCT
>CAZWDG010000330.1:0-2761 GCA_964633075.1 uncultured Candidatus Brevefilum sp. | reverse complement strand
CATCCATGACATTCCTGGCAACTTGAGCCCTGAGATTCAGCTTATGGGCTTCAGCCTCATCCTCATCCATGACGTTCCTGGCAACTTGAGCCTTGAGGTTCATTTTGTGAGCAACGGCATCGAAAGAACCGGTGATGAAGCTGTCCAATATAAGGCGTTCATCACTTTGCAGGGTCACTCGTAATGCTGACAGTTTCTTCAATAATCTTTTAAGGGCTTGATCTTGCTTATCCATTATATTTTCTCCTTTACAAATGTTGTTACACCATGATTTGTTTATAGTTTATCTTATTCTTGGTGAATTGTCTGTCATTTAGGTGACATAGGACCATCAAACTAGCCATTCTTTTTCAAGATTGGCAAGCTCATCGTGTCTTAACAAAACAATATGTCCTCGACCGGTAATCAGCCAACCAGATCGACGCCATCGCCCGAGGATCTTGGCCACTGTTTGCCTCGTTAACCCAGTTCGTTGCGCTAATTCCTCTTGCGAAATGGTAATATAGCCCTTTTGTACTTCCTCTTCATCTAGTAAGAGGAGGATCCGCGCTAATCGAGCTTGTGCATCAAGAAAGGCTAGGGCACTCTCCCGCTCACTGCTGTTGCGCAGACGAATGGCGGTGGCTTCAAGTATTCTGCGGGCAAAGAGCGGTTCGACTTCAAGAATTTTCATGAAGGCTTGAAGAGGAAAGACGATTAACTCACAATCGATGCGCGCAAGCGCACTTGTCGATCGTCGTTTCTGAATGAGCAAACCCAATTCGCCAAAGAAGTCACCTGCTCGCAGCTCATTGATGACCATTTCTCTGCCATCGGGGCTCCCTAAATGAATGGAGATGAGGCCTGATACTATGATATAAAAATTTTCTGCATGATCTGATTGGTAAAAAATGAACTGACCTTTTTCCCATTGCATGAGTTTGCCCTGGTGCGCGAATGCTAATAAGGAAGTCTCACTCAGACTATTAAAAAGCGGCATTTGCCTTAAGAAATCTATTATTTTAACCATCTTGAGATCCTCTATCTTTTTATGGGCTTTCTGACAATCTTTTGATGACGACGACAGTAAAATCATCTTGTTGAGGGAGTCCTTCACCAAAGAATTGGACATCTAAAAACAATTGATCACAAATTCCCTGTGCTGATCGCATCCGAAGGCTGGAAACCGAATAGTCCAGCAGTACCTCGCCAAATTCTCTTCCGAGTAAATCTTGGGATTCATTCACACCATCGCTATATAGTAATAGCATCCCGCCGGGTGAAAGATGGATGTGCTGTTCATCAATTGGCAGTTGATCGAAAATTCCGAGCGGCTGTCCTGGCGCAACGGGCACATTTACAGGTTCACCATCCCTATCAAGGAGGAATGGGGCGGGGTGAGCGACACGGGCAAAGTGAAAATCCCCACTTTCACAATCCAGGATGCCATAGACCAGGGTCACAAATAAACTCATCGCATTCATCTGCAAGAGGTGGAAATTGACATTCCGCAATGTTTCAACCGGTGAGTCGAAAAGGATGGCTTCCGCTCGGATCAGGCTATAAGACAACGCCATGAAAAGTGATGCGGGTATCCCTTTATCACAGACATCCCCTACGACGATCCCTAATTTGTTCGGTCCTAATTCAAGAAAAGTATAAAAGTCCCCACCAACCTGTCTGGCGGACACCATCAGGGCTCCAATGTCATATCCCGGGATTTGCGGTAGGCATTCTGGTAAGATACTCCGTTGTATTTGAGAAGCGATGTCCAATTCCTTCTCGAGTTTCTCTTTCTCGATAATTTGCTGATGGGCTGTTTTGAGTTCATCATAGGCAATTTCAAGACACTTGTTTTTTTCTCGCAGATCGAGAATAGTCATGTTCTCCGATTCAGTTAATCGATTGCTGAACACACGAATGATTTCATAACTCATTTTGGGATAGCGAAGTAAAAGCGCGTCCAGATCGGCGTGCAATATGCTCAGGAGGGTGAGCGGTGTGAGTGCACGGACGCTTGCCGAATGACAACAATCCTGGTTGAAGAGGCTCATTTCTCCCAAAAGCGTACCCGCACCGCGAATCCCTAAATGCCGTTCATCCTCACTACCCAGGGATTTGATGATTTCCACCTGCCCATCCATCAAGATGAAAAATTTATCATCTGCCAGCCCTTCGCGGAGGATAATTTCACCAGGGCTGAAACTCACTTTAGGGAGGGTCGCACGCAGATGGTCGAGCTCGTCTTTAGGAAGGGAAGAAAAGGGTGGCGTATTTGAGAGAATGTCGTCTGTCATTTCACACCTTCTGATCTATGGGAACAGAATATACCTGAACCTCAAGGATTTTTCCCTTGAGTTGAAATGATCCTTCAGGATCGGTTTTAATGGGGCTGATCAATGCCCCCTGTGTTACCCCATCAATCAGGATCGGTTTGCCAACCACCTTGGTGTGGGATTCTAAACGCGCGGCCAGATTAACGGTATCCCCAACACAGGTATAGGTGGCACGTTGCATTGTCCCGGTATAACCTGCGATGACATCACCTGAGGCAATCCCAATGCCGATCTTGATCTCATTTTTTCCTTGAGCCATTCGATCAATATTCAATAATTGCATCATTTCAATCATATCAAGCGCGGCTTTGACTGCGCGATCACAATGATCTGCATGGAAGATTGGTGCGCCAAAGATCGCCATCAAGCCATCGCCCACCATTTGATTAACCACCCCACCGTGATCACTGATCGCCTCAAACATCAGTGTATAGTAGGTATTTAAT
>CAZWDG010000329.1:0-2778 GCA_964633075.1 uncultured Candidatus Brevefilum sp. | reverse complement strand
GATTTACTAAAGGACCCCATGGTTATGCGATAGATGTAGATGCCCGATGGAACATCCGTCGCATTCCATGTCGCGGAATGATAGCCGGCTTCTACAATTGCATCGATGAGGGTAGCAACCTCTTGACCGAGAGTGTTGTAAACCTTCAGCGTCACATGGGTCGCTTCCGGTAATTGGAAGCTGATGTTGGTTGTGGGATTAAATGGATTTGGATAATTCTGCGCAATAGCGTAGTCGGTCGGCGCCGATTGAGCGCCAATGATCTCTTCGGTCGGATCTCCCTTGGCGAATCCGGCTTTACTATCAAACAGAATCTCCAGTTCAGATATTTGCCGCCAACCGCCATTGGTCCAATCCGGTTGGTGAAGCACGATCATGACGTACTTGGCAAATTGAGTCGAGCTTAACTTATAGTGCCGATACTCACCAGTGCTTCTGCGAATTCGAGCGACAGAACTCCAGTTGGTCATGTCATCGGACTTGAGGATTTCAATATCTGTGGCGAGTCGCTCTTCCCAATCGTCATCATCAAATCCATTGTCTGTGGCTAGACCGATCTTATTGAAAGGCATTCTCATGCCATTGTCGAACTTGAATATGGCATAGCATGGCTCGCCTTTCGCTGTGGTGGTGCCGTCCCAGCCTTCACGATCACCATCGATAGCGTTATCCCAGCCTTCACCTTTGGCTGTTGGTGAGCCTTGCACGAACACTAAGCTGCCTTTTTGACCGGAGCTGCCAAAGAACTCTACGACTGCCGGAGCAACGTAACCAGCCGACTTGTCATAGTTGAAGATTGCACCATGAGCAGCGGCTGCAACCTCGACGCTGCCAGACTCGTTGCTCGTCAGAGTGCATTTATAGATACCTTGGCTTGCTTCTGATAAATCCAGAGGACCAAAGTTCCCGTTTTTGCAGCTCGCGACATGGAATGAAATATCGCGAGAATCGTAGGTTGTGATGGGGTTACCATCTTTGTCGATCAAAGTGAGTGTCAGCAAGCTGGCATCGCTGCCGTTGGCCAAGTGAGGCGAAGTAGCCGCAAGGCTCGATTTGTCCATATCCGGGAGAACAATATCCTCATATGCTTCGAGCTCGGTGATCTGCCGCCAGCCGCTTACTGGTTCCTCAATGCTCAACTTGATGAATTTTGCCTGTACCGATGGAGAAATCACGAAATCATGCCAGCCGCCATTCAAAAGCTGTTCACTCAGTACCGGAGTGAAAGTTGCGCCATCCAAGGATACTTCAAGGCTGAACTTTTTTATCCATCTTTCTTCCATGCCGACGCCGCCATCCGTTAGCAGACGTATCTTGTTCAGGCTTTTGGTTCTGCCATCAACAAATGCAAAGGTTGCCCAAGCCGGGCTACCTTCAACCGTTGCAACGCCGTTCCAACAGTAGGTATCTCCATCAATGGCGTTTTCCCATGGTTCCGTAGAGTGGGCTTCACTCCCGTTCACGAAAACCATAGGGGCATATCCAGAAGGCCCGTAAATTTGAATGAAATCCTCTTTGATTTTGGTAGCAAATCCGGCTAAATTGCCAGCCATCTTCTTGACATCATGGCTGCCGAGAGTCCAATAGCAGTAGGCAGTTTCTTGACCGCTTCCTGAGGCTCCTGCACTGCCATGGTAGCCATAAATAAAGTCCCACAAGAAAGTATCGACACAAGGTTCTTCATTGGTCAGGCAGTGCCCAAAAAAGTTCACCGATAAAGGTGCCGGCCCAACATTCCTATCAGAATCAAAATCGGTTATTTCCGGAGCTTTCATAAGCGTAATCGTAAAATCTCCGTAGGAATCACTCTTATCAAAAAATTCAAATAAGGGTCCTTCTTTGACAATTTCGGTATTCACTTTTAAGAAGTAAGTGCCGGAATAGGATAAAGTGTAAACAATTTGGGCATCATCCCAATCATTATTAGGATCGATATTATCATTGAAAACTAACTTATCTCCGTTCAAATCCAGAAGCGTGAGTTGTGGATTTAGGTCATCCATCCAATCTGATTGGAAAGTGCCGCATACACCTCGATATTGGAATGGAGTTGTGACTTTTGCGGTAATCGATTCCCCAGCAGTTCCTTCAAAAGTGAAAAAAACAGGATACGTCGAAACATCCTCATCGTCAGGCCAAACTACACCTTGACGAGGAATGGTGCTGGAAAGGGTCTGACAATTGGCAATAGGAATAGCATTGTTCTTCTTAAATGGCCAATAGACTGCGTAAGTGACTTTGTCAAGACTTATGGAGTACTCTCCGGCTCGTTCCCACCAATTATACCAGGACAAGGGATCGGCACCCACTTCAAGGTAGTAAGTACCAGAATAGGGTAACGGTCCCCAAACAATATGGGCATCGAGTCCAATTCCATCGTCCATAGAGCTATGGAGCCAATCTAAAGTTGATCCCCATGATCCATTGCCAACACTACCATCACCAAACAAAGCTACACCTGGATCCAAGTCTCCACATGGATCATCGTTGGATTTTACATAGATGTCAACAAAGTCACCCGCTTCACCTTGGAATTTATACATATCACCATCAATTATCGAAGTGATGGTATGCCCATCAATAGTTTCGCCATAAGCAATAGGATTAGCATTGGCAGGCATATTGTCGGGTTCAAATGGATCCGGTAGCACTAGATCCAAGCTAATTGTGTACGACCCAACCTGAGTATTAAATCCAGTGGCTTTGGGGGATGCATAAACCTTTATATATTACCTAAAACCTGCGTGAAAGTTGATTAAGCAATTGGCTGAATCTTTT
>CAZWDG010000328.1:0-2797 GCA_964633075.1 uncultured Candidatus Brevefilum sp. | reverse complement strand
GTGCTGCAAGATGTTCACTGGTCCGGCGGGTCGATTGGCTACTTCCCGACCTATGCGCTTGGCAACCTGGCATCCGTCCAGTTGTGGGATAAGATGCTGGAAGAACATCCGACTATCCCCGACGAGGTTGCACAGGGGAAATTTGATACCATCCTGGGTTGGATGCGGGAACATGTGCATCAGTTTGGCAGTAAATATGAACCCCAGGAGATTATGCTCAAGGCAACCGGCAGCAAAATCACGCCGGAGCCCTACATGCGCTATCTCAAAACGAAGTACGGTGAGATTTACGATCTCTAATCCATAACGAACCATCAAACACCAAAAGGCTGCCCCGAAACATGGGCAGCCTTTTTTTTGTTCACAACACGATGAGAAGAAATGGATGATAGAAGTTCTTAATTTGCTGCAACCACTCTTCAAGCTGGGCGACCACAGAGGGTCGCCCCTACGGGTGACGTATGATTAGAATTTTCAACACCCACGTTATTTGAGATCGTTTAAAATTGGATGGATTATTTGCAATCTTATAGTGATCAGGTTTGTGCTATGAATTAATAAAAAAATATCATAATTATTTTGTAGGGGCGACGCATGCGTCGCCCCTACGTTCCAATCAAATTTTTGATTTGGTGTGATTTTCAACACACATGTTAATTAATGCTTGATTGCCTGTATAATTCACCTATGCAAAAAAGGCTTCACACATACCTCATCCCATGCCTGATCTTCGCATTGAGCCTGCTCTCACCCCGGGTAGGTTGGGCTTCACAATCGCCACCCCTGGCCATCCTCAGTCCGGGTGATGGTTCGGTCGTCACCTCACCCATCATGCTTACTGCGGAATTTCAACCAGAGGTGAAGGGGATGCTCCGCCTGGCACTTGTCGATCGTAGCGGTCATGAGATTGCCCGAAAGCTGCTTGATGTTGACACCACGAACCCCTTAAAGACCGCACATTTTGTGACAGAACTACCCTTTGAAATCCCCACAGATGAAGGGATTGGGTTATTGACCCTGACCACATTGGACAGTTCCCATCGCCCGGTTGCTTTGCGATCGGTCACCTTAAATCTGCAATCAGGGGGGGAAACCCGCCTCCAGCCTCAAACGCCAACGGGGTTCTGGCTGACGGTCACCCGACCCCAACCGCTTGAAACGATCCAGGGTCGAAATTTCCTGGTCGAGGGGATTGTGACACCCCAAACCGCAAATCCGATACTCTTTGAGTTAATCACGGATCGGAATCGTGTGATTGGTTCCTCCCAATTAGCGGTGGAGAATCCAGGACAGACCTTGAATTTCAGCCTGCGACTCTATTATGACTTTGTCGATACTTCCACGATTGCCCGCCTGGTCGTTCGCCAAACGCTCGAACCATATGACGTCCCCGCCATCCTGGATAGCCTGTTGATTTATTTGATTCCATAAGAAGGCAAGGATTGTTCTTTCTTTCATCTATAAATCGGTAATTCGCCAACCACAAGAAACAATTATGGATTAGGTTCGGATGTTTACTTCCCCTATATAGATGTTTTCTTAAAATGATTGACCGTTGAAGACCGATAGGGCAATCTCTAATAGAACGACACAAAGAAATAATTATTATGCTTGTTCAAGCAGCTACATATTGTGATGAAGGCTAGTAGAATCTCCAGCCTGATAACGGAGATTAAATTAGATAAGGATATTGTATAACCCGAATTTTTACGATAAGTAATTTCTTACCAGCGCCTGCGCAGTGGGTTCATCAACAATGAGCTCTTTTATATAACGACCTTTTGGGGCGGAAAATAATCCTTTTACCTTAGCCAATCCTGAAACGACACAAATACTGTGTTTATCTCTGAAAAAACTTAATTCGGGTCCGCTTGCCCGTTCATTATAGGGAATATTCTTATAATCACCATTGGATTTAAAGAAGACAGTGGCTATATCACCCACGACATCTAATTTTTCTAATTCTCGATAATCCTTCCCATTTAAGTAGCCGCCACTATAAACATGGCTGGGGATCCCGGCATTGACCGCCCCAATACTGAACAGTAGAACATCAGCTTGTTCCTGAATGTCCAGCAATCTCTTGATACTTCTTTCTTGCCAAAGGGCATGTTTTGTCTCAGGATAATCAAAGAAACATGGAAGAGGGAACAGGTGGGCACGAGCCTGATAATTCTCCGAAAATCGCATAATGATCTCACTGGCATATTCAATTCCCATTGACAAGATGTTCCCTGCGCCATTCAATTGAACAATCTGAGAATTATGTGTTGTTTTCTTCATCAAGCACTTGGATACGGCTGTCAGGGTTGTCCCCCAGGCGATCCCAAGAGTCATGTTCGAACCAAATACTGTGTTCAAATATCTTGCTGTATAATGAGCAACTCGGTTGAGTCATTCATCTTCGCTGGTGATTGATGAAACTGGGACGACATGAACAACTGTATTGCTGAATCGATCGGAAATCCTTTTTTCAATCAGCCTGGGTTCTTCAGCCGGATCAACGATATTGATATTGACGAGTCCCTCTTCGCGGGCAAATTTTAGCATCCGTGAAATGGTGGACCTTGAGACATTCATCTCATCGGCAATTGCCTTGCTTGTTTGATCCTGATAATAATACAACCTGGCAACCTTGATCGCTTCTTGGATCTTATTATGAAAAGCCACGCAACCTCCTTATGGCAACATTTAATTATGACCATGCACATATGTCTTTGAAATGCTTTATGTAAATTATATCACAACTGCACATATGTTCATTAAATATGCAACATGTGGTCAAAATCATAAAATC
>CAZWDG010000327.1:0-2798 GCA_964633075.1 uncultured Candidatus Brevefilum sp. | reverse complement strand
TCTTTAGCCTTACTTAGATGGTATCAGCGTCATGCCCGCCCATTGCCGTGGAGGCAGGATCAGGACCCCTACCATATCTGGGTCGCTGAGATCATGTTACAGCAAACACGCGTGAATACGGTCATCCCTTATTATCAGCGTTGGATGAAACGTTTCCCCACTTTGGCAGCACTGGCTCGCTCCACTCAGGATGAAGTCTTACGCGCCTGGGAAGGAATGGGTTATTACTCTCGTGCTCGCAACCTGTATCGAGCAGCACAAATCATCCATGACTACCATCATGCTGTCATACCCCGTCAGGTCGCAGAACTGATAAAACTACCTGGCATCGGGCGCAACACAGCTGGTGCCATTGCATCCATGGCCTACAACCAGCCTGTTCCCATTTTGGATGGGAATATCAAGCGTGTGCTCGCGCGTTTGATTGAATATGATCAGCCCGTCAATCAAACCAAAGCTGAGGCAGAACTCTGGCAGTCCATCACATCCCTGCTGCCCTCCAATAAGGTTGGCAAATTTAACCAGGCGATGATGGAACTAGGTCAAATCCTTTGTTTACCTCGCTCACCGCAGTGTCAGGATTGTCCGCTAAAAAGACATTGTCGTTCATATCAACACAAAACACAAGACCAATTTCCCATTCACATCACCCGCAGGGATATACCACACTATACGGTTGTTGCTGCAGCAATCTGGAATAACAAACATCAGGTGTTGATCTCGCGTCGTCCCGAAGGCAAACTGATGGCTGGTATGTGGGAATTCCCGGGCGGTAAAGTGGAGGGTCAGGAGAATTTGGTTCATGCCTTGAAACGAGAGATCTATGAGGAATTGAATATCAAAATTAATGTTAGTGATGAATTTGGCTGTTTCAAACACGCCTATACCCATTTTCGTGTCACCGTGCATGCCTTTCACTGCCAGATGAAATCGGGCAAAGTCACACCGCAGGAAGGTCAACAGGTCTACTGGGTACAACTGAGCCAATTAAGCACCTATCCCATGGGTAAAGTGGACCGGCTGATCAGCCAGGAAGTATGCCGGCGCTCAGGCATGTCTGTATAATACATATGGATTAAACTCATCAGCCAGAATGAAAAAGGATGCCTTCTCTGAACAACGTGAGAGCATGGTGCTGTATCAAATTGAACGACGCGGCATTGTGGATCCCCGCATCCTGGAAGCGATGCGCAGCGTCCCTCGCCATCTGTTTGTCCCCGAGGAATATATCCAGGACGCCTATAATGATCATCCTCTTCCCATTGGTAGTGGGCAGACCATCTCCCAACCCTATATTGTCGCGTTTATGACTAATATTTTGGATTTGCATGGTGATGAGAATGTCCTGGAGATCGGCACTGGTTCCGGATACCAGGCAGCTGTGTTGGCACAATTGGTAAAAACCGTTCATTCCGTCGAGCGCATTCCCGAGCTGGCGCAACGCGCCTCCCGTACGCTCTCCAAGTTGGGCATTACCAATGTCCAGGTCCACCAGGGGGATGGAACGCTGGGCTGGCCGGCGGATGCTCCTTATCAGGCGATTCTGGTCACCGCAGCTGCACCGGCTGCCCCACAGGCGCTCCTGGGTCAGCTGGACCTGAATGGGCGCATGGTCATCCCGGTGGGAACTCGTTTTTATCAGACGCTTGAGCTGTGGAAGAAATCAAAAAAAGGCTGCAAGGTGCAGGAAGTTCTAACCGTGGTATTTGTTCCTTTGAAAGGGGAACAGGGTTGGAAAGAAAACGAGTGGTGAAGTGCTCACCACTCGTAATTAATTACCAAGTTGAAATCAAAGACGGGTGACCGTTACCAGTACGATGGGGTGTCGGTGGGTCTCTTTATACAGGAAACCACTGACGGTCTTCATCACCTCGTTTTCCAGGTTGCCGTTTGCGCGTTTGACCGTCTCCACGATGGACGGCACTGCTCGCGCCAGGATCTCCTCCGCATCCTGAAGGGATGCAAATCCTCGGCTGGAAAGCACCGGTTTTCCATGCAATCCACCGGTTCGGCCGCTTAGATTAATATGAACCGAAACTACGCCGTCTCGCGATAGGATTTCCCGGTCACGCACTTCCTCCACACCCACATCACCCACGCTGGCTCCATCCACAAATATGTAAGGGGATGCCACTTTCTCCCCCAGCCGCATTTTCTTGTCACGGAAAATGATCACTTGGCCATTTTCAACCACCGCAATTCGCTTTTCAGGAATTCCGGTTTGCTGCGCCAGTAGCGCGCTTTGTTTGAGGTGCCGCAGCTCACCATAGGCCGGGATGAAATATTTTGGTTTGGTGAGTTGGATTAATAATTTGATGTCCTCCTGGCTGCCGTGACCGGAAACATGCACAGGGGCGATTTCCTCATAGATCACGTTTGCCCCTCGCCTGAATAACCCGTTGACCGTCCGATAGACCGCTTCTTCATTGCCGGGGATCGTCTTGGAGGATAGCACTACTGTATCTCCCGCCTTAATGTCAAATTGTTTCTGGTTCCCATGCGCCAGTCTTCCCAGTGCGGATGTGGGTTCCCCCTGTGATCCTGTGCACATGATCACCACCTTTTCATCTGGCATTTTCAGCGCCTCCTGGATGGAAATGATATATTCATCCGGGATGTTTAGATAACCTAATTCTTCAGCGATTTTCACATTTTCCTGCATACTGGCTCCCACAAATGCCATCTTACGCTGATGTGCCACGGCGGCATTTGCCACCTGTTGAATTCGTGAAATCAGGGAGGCAAAACTGGCAACAATGATGCGTCCTTTGGCCTGGTTAAATACTTCTTCAAATGCC
>CAZWDG010000326.1:0-2799 GCA_964633075.1 uncultured Candidatus Brevefilum sp. | reverse complement strand
GCCTGGAACCTAATGCCAAATACCTGCTAACTAGTTCCTCATACCGAATACCCCCCCCTCATCCCGCAATGATGTTACCAACCCCCCACTACTCATACTTAAAGCGCCACACGCCAACGGCGAAGAAGACCAGGGCAAAACCCAATAGGATCCCGCTCTCCAGGAGCACGCCCGGCATATCCTGCCCCCTGACGGCGATATCCAGGAAACCCGACATCGCCCAATAGGTCGGCAGCACCTGGGCTGCCGTTCGAATCACCTGTGGGAAGAGCTCGATCGGGTACCAGCAACCACCCATCATGGCCATCACCATGCCGATCATGATGGATAAGCCATTGGCCTGCCCCTCGGTCTTGACAAAAGTCCCCAGCATGGTACCCAGGGCGGTTGCAGCCAGTGTCGAGGTGAGGATCACCAGCGCCAATGCCAGGGGTGAATGGCCCCAGTTGATTTTCATCACGATCGCACCGAAGGTGATCAGGATTGCCATCTGCAGCATGGCGGTCAGCACCTGTCCCAACACTGTGCCGCCAATATAGAGTGCTTTTTGGGTCGGTGTGACCAGGATACGCCGCAGGGTGCCACCAACGCGCTCCATGGCAAAGGTTGCAGAAAGCCCAATTAACGGGATGAAGACCCAGGTGATCATCTGTCCGGCTGTGCTGTTGGCACGCGGGTCGTATTGGATCACATCCTCTGTTTTCCCCACTGTGTCGTTGACTCTTTGAGGTGCGGTTGCCATCAAATCCCCTGCGGACTCAAGGGCTTGATCAAAATAAGCCTGTTTCGCTGCCTCGGAGGTAAAGGGCGCAAACAATTCTGCCTTACTGACACTGGCATTGGCGATATCCACCAGGCTGCTGATGCGTCCGACAGCAGTCTGGACTGCCTGCTGATCCACCAGTGCGTTCAGATTGTTTTTCTGCTGCTTGAGTTCCACCTCGGCTTGGCTCTTTTGAAGGGTCTCAATGGTAAAGGATGGAGGGATGATCAGCACAGCAGACACCTGTCGCGCCTCAAACTCATCCAAGGCATCATCCAATGTCGTCAATTGCGGTCTGACCGAGGTTGATTTTTCCAGTTCCGCCACCAAAGAACCAGAAAGGGGTGAACCTGCCTGGTCAACAGTGAGCAAAGTGATGCGTTGGTCAGGGGGTTCTCCTGTCCCACCACTGAGAATGAGAATAAAAACGACGGGCAGGATGAGAAAAAACATCCATTCTACCGGACTGGTGAAGCGAATGAGGGTATCTTTGGTTATGATGGCTAAAATTTTTTGCATATCCACCTCACTTTCTTGCCAAACCGCGCTTGCTGATCAATATGGTGGCAATAACAAACAGGAGAGTCCCCATGCTCACCAAGGCGATCAGGTTGGGTTGAATGTCCTTGAGTCTGCCTCCCAATGATAAAACATAGAATCCGTCATTCGCCCAGGAATTGGGTGTGATCTTGTTGATCGTTTGGATCCAATCCGGCAACAGGCTCAGGTCAAAGAAGCTGCCCCCTAATAAGCCAAACAGGAGCATGACGGCTGAGCCGGTGATTGCGATCTGCCCTGGTGTTTTGAGGATGGCGGCGAAAAAGATCCCCCAACCAGTTGCGCCAATCGCAGCTGCCAGGATGAGCAGGATCACACCCAGCGTGTCCCCCCACTGCAGTTGAAAAAGCAGTGAAGTACCACCGATCAAGATCACCAATTGGGCAATTGCAGTGAGCAGGATGCCGGTAAACTTGCCACCCAGAACACTGGCGGGGCTGGTCGGTGCCACCAGTAATCGGGGGAGGGTACCGGTGCGGTTCTCTACCAGCAACGTACGGGCACCATAGGTAACGGTAAACATCAGGAACATCATCGCCATGCCGGGTGCCATATAGGCCAGAATATCAAACTTGATGCCCTCGCCTTCAGCAAGGTCTGTTTTTACCTTAATCGATGAAATGCCAGTGACGCCTCCCCCCATTTCTTGACCAATCTGTGCCCCTAACGATACAGCCTGGTCAGGCGGGATGATCTCGTTCTGCAGCAACTGGGCCACAATCACCTCAGCGGAGACACGCCCGATCTCCACCTGGTTGATAAACTGATCCAGGATGGCGCGTAGAAGGCCGACGCTGTTGGGTAACGTCGGGTTCGCATAGAATTCGATCTGCACGATTTGGGCAGACTTCCCCTGCGGTGAAAAGATGCTTTCGGTGAAACCAGCCGGGATGTAGATAACAGCCGCGGTTTGATTGGTGTCCACCAACGCTTTAGCCTGATCCAGATCATCACTCACAGTCGGTGCGACCAGTTCTGCTAACTCGGCTGATGTGAAGATCTCCACCAGTGCCTCCCCCAGCATGCCCTGGTCCATATTGACGATCTCCACAGGGACATCACTGAAGGCGGATCCACCCCCACCGGAGAAGCGTCCGGTCAAGGCACCCATGCCAATCGTGAGCAGAAAAGGTGCCAGTAACATCATCACCAGGGCGGAAGGATCACGGAAGATCAGCCGCAGGTCTTTAAGTGCAATCAGGAATAATTTTTTGAGTTCCATGATGTCAATCCCTTAAGGCTCGGCCGGTCAGGTGCAGGAAGACAGCTTCCAGATTGGGCTCGCGCATGTCAACAGAGTAAATCTTGACTCCTAATTCATTCGCTCGCGAAACCACAGGGGCCAGAAGTTCTTCGGCTGAGGGCGTGACAATCGCCACCTCATGATCGGTTGGGTTCGCCTGCAGTACTTCTGGCAAGGATCCCAGGGCCTCTGCCAGGTGAAAGGGATCCTCGCTCTCTCCCAGGTGCAGGATGAG
>CAZWDG010000325.1:0-2802 GCA_964633075.1 uncultured Candidatus Brevefilum sp. | reverse complement strand
GGGTAAATGCATGCGTCACCCCATTTTGTAATTATTTTGTTATCACAGAAAAATGGGGGGTAAAGATGAAACCTTCTTTGATTTTCGATAATTAAAAACCTTCAAAAATGAAAAATTGCACTTAAAGGAAACAAATTTATTAGTATAATATCGGAAAGTGATAAATAGACGGATTCGGGAGGAATAAGTCATAATGGATAAATACTACTTGGCTATCGATCTTGGTGCTGAAAGCGGTCGGGGAATTTTAGGGACACTCTCTGATAAGCGATTGGCTTTATGTGAAATTCATCGGTTCATCACTGGGCCGGTTCGCCTGCCAACCAGATATTCACGAAGTCCTCAGGATCAGGAGGACAACAGCCTTGTGTGGGATTTTATTCGCTTTTGGCAAGAAATCAAATCAACCATCCAGCATGCATCAAGAGAAAACAAAATATCATCCTTGGGAGTGGACACCTGGGGGGTAGACTTTGCGTTGTTAGATAAAAATGGAAGCCTGACCTCTTATCCCTATCACTATCGTGACAGCCGCACAGATGGCATGATGGAGAAAGCGTTTGAACGACTATCACGGGAGAGAATTTATGAAATTACTGGCATCCAGTTCATGCCACTGAATACCCTCTTTCAATTGCTCTCTCTCGCTGTCAATGATTCGCCCATCCTCAAGATCGCTGATAAATTCCTGATGGTCCCTGATCTGATCAATTATTGGTTAACCGGGCGTGCGGTAGCAGAATTCACAGAAGCCACAACCTCCCAAATTTTTGATACGACTCACCTGCAGTGGTCACAGGAAATTATTCAAGCAATGGGTTTCCCCCAGCACATCTTTCCTGAAATTGTACCTCCTGGAACAATCTTAGGACCATTACGTCGGAGCCTCGTCACAGAGCTCGATTGTGAACCAACCGTTGTCGCTCCCGCCACACACGATACCGGGTCAGCCGTTGCGGCCATCCCGGCTGAAACAGATGACTATATTTGGATCAGCTCAGGCACCTGGTCGATCGTGGGTATGAATACCCCAAAACCGATTATCAATGAACAGAGCTACACATGTAACTTCACCAACGAAGGCGGAAGAGGTGGGACAAACCGCTTTTCTAAAAACGTTACCGGTTTATGGGTGGTTCAGCAGTTACGCGATCATTGGCGAAAGGAAGGACACGACTATTCCTACACGGAACTCACAGAGCTAGCCACAAAAGCTCCTCATCTAAAGACCATCGTCGACCCGGATTATAACGAGTTTCTCACAGTGGGCGGTATTGTGGAAAAGATCAGGAATTATTGTCACCTGACAGATCAACCTTTGCCTGAGAATGAGGGTGAAATGGTGCGTTCTGTGTTGCAAGGTCTCGCTTTGCGCTACCGATTCATCATTGAACAGTTAGAAACCATTACTGGAAAACAAACGACGACAATCCATATTGTTGGCGGTGGGAGTAAAAATTTTTTGCTCAATCAGCTCACTGCCAATGCCATTGGTCGTAAAGTGATCACCGGACCAGTCGAAGCGACTGCCATAGGCAACATCATGTCTCAAGCCATCGCGATGGGAGATATTGCTGATTACCAAGAAGGCGTGGCTGTGATCAAGAACTCTTTCGAAATAAACACCTATCAGCCAGCTGACAAAACCGGATGGGATCAAGCTTACAAATTATTTAAAGATAACCTGAATAAAATCAAGCTTGCTTTTTAATGGGTACAACCTTTCTAAAAAGAATTAGCCATGGTCGCTTGATTGTGCCCAGAGGTTGATATTACCTTCCTTGGCAAATAGATCGATTTTCTCTAATTCTTCGTCAATGAAGGACAGGTTCTTGAGGGCATTCACATTCTCCTCAACCTGTTCCGGTCGGCTGGCACCGATCAGCACACTTGTTACCCTTTCATCCCTTAATACCCATGCGAGTGCCATTTGGGCGAGGGTTTGACCACGTTCTTGAGCAATTTGGTTGAGTGCGGCAACATTTCTCAGGTTTTCTTCTGATAAAAGATTCTTTTCAAGGGAGCTGCCCTTTTGCGCCCGGGAATCTTTGGGGATGCCATGCAAATATTTATCGGTCAACATCCCCTGGGCTAAAGGAGAAAAGGCGATCATCCCCACACCGTACTCCTCCAAAACATCTAATAGCCCATTCTCCACCCATCTGTTCAACATGGAATACGATGATTGATGAATCAGACAGGGGGTCCCCAATTCCTCGAGGATCTCAAACGCTCGCACCGTGTTTTGCGGTCCATAGGATGAGATGCCGACATAGAGCGCTTTTCCGTGTCTGATAATTTGATCCAGAGCCATCATTGTCTCTTCCAGCGGGGTATCGGGATCAAATCGATGGGAATAGAATATATCCACGTAATCCAATCCCATTCTTTTCAAGCTCTGATCCAAACTGGAGATCAGGTATTTTCTCGATCCCCACTCACCGTAAGGTCCCGGCCACATATAATAGCCTGCCTTGGAAGAGATGATCAACTCATCTCGATATCTGCCCAAATCTTGACGGAGTATCTTGCCAAAATTCTCCTCTGCCGACCCGGGTGGGGGACCATAGTTGTTTGCCAGGTCAAAATGGGTGATGCCCAAGTCAAATGATCTTCGTATAATTTGCCTGGCATTTTCAAAGGAGGAAGTGCCACCAAAGTTATGCCATAATCCCATCGAGACTAAAGGCAATTTCAAACCCCTTTCACCACATTTCCGATAAACCATCGAATCATATCGATTGGGGTGGGGTAAATAATCCGATAATTCTTGTAAGTATGCCATTGATCACTCCTATTATT
>CAZWDG010000324.1:0-2817 GCA_964633075.1 uncultured Candidatus Brevefilum sp. | reverse complement strand
TCACGGAACCGTCAACAAAAACCCTCAATTTACATTGGCGTCCGTTTTCTTCATGCTCAACAAGGTCTGGCAGGTTCACCCTTTGCTTTACTGTAACCAGGTTGTTGGCAAGGCTGGCGTCCGTTGTATCCACTTCTGCCCAGCCCTGACCAGGGTGAAGCCGAATATATGTCACCTCAGAGCGGTCTGGCGTGGTTAAAATACCCAAGTTAAATCCACTTTGAGTGACCTCAATCTGCGCTTCAATCTCCAGATGATTTCCCTGAACCGGTAACTCGAGCGATCCTTCGCTATCGAGTTCGATCCCAGTCAGTGTGCATTGCGCCTGTCGTAGACTGGTGATCTCTTTAATGGGTTTGCTGGCCAAATTACCCTGCGCATCAAGATAGATCTCCTGTGGGAGGGATTGAACGCCTCCCCAACCAGCGTTTTCAATCGCCTGATCATCTCGACCTTCTACCAGCCAAGCAAAGAGAATGACCCGGCCATCCTCAAATTTCTTGACATGGGGTGCATACATGGTCGGACCCGGATTGAAATAACCCTCCCGCTCTGGTTTGAAGGTGCTCCCGTCATAGGTGCCAATATAGTAATAAACACCTTGAATATTCGGGAAGAGCGAAACCAGCAGCACATACCGGTCATTGAGTTTAAAGAAATTCGGGCATTCCCACATCTCGACCGATTCAAGCGTTTTGGCTTTAAATAAAGGTCCCTGGTACTGCCATTTGGTCAGATCCTGGGACTTATATAAAAGTACCGCACTGTCACCATCCGTCATCCCGGTGCCGATCACCATCTTCCAGCATGATTCCTCACGCCAGACATAGGGATCACGGAAATTTGTCTCGACAATACCAGGCGGTGCCTGGGCGATCACTGGATTATCAGGGCTTTTTTGCCATTCCTCCAGGTTTTGGTCCAGTGCCCGGGCGAGCAGCACCGGCGTTTGGAGGGGATTGACAAAACCCGTATAAACAGCAGACGGTATATCGTTATCGGCAACTACACAGCCACTCCAACATCCATATTTATCCCCTTGATCCTCTTCTGGGGTCAAGGCCAACGGGTGATCCTGCCAGTGAACGAGATCTGGACTGGTGGCATGTCCCCAATGGATCCATCCCCATCTTGGACCGAGGGGATTGAACTGGTAAAAGAGATGGTATTTGTCCCGCCAGAAAAACAAACCATTGGGGTCATTCATCCAATTGCATGGCGGTAAGAGATGGTAGGTTGGTCGGTGAGGATCACCAGCCATTTTTTGGCGGGTTTCCATGGGGTTCTGAAACCATTCTTCTGTCATAGAGGTTCTCCGGATCGATGTCCTTATTTTATTGGATGAGATTTTTGGAATTTTTCGGGTGAAGGATTCATAAATCGTCAGTTATTGGGGTTTCTGGACAACTTTTCGAGGAGTACCATTCACACAGGTAAGCGCTCAACTGATCAAGGCGTTCGAGGTTTCGATCTCGCAAGCATGCTGCTTCTTTAATCTCCCCCTGAACCTTATCAGAGGTCATCTCGCGCACATAAGCACAATCCGCATCGCGTGAATCCTCCCAGGCGAATTGGATCTCCTTAAGGTTGATTCGCTTTGCCGAATCCGTCTCCATTGCCAGGATACCTTCCACCATCGTATCAACCATTCGCGCGGAAACCGCTGCAGCCTCCGCTAAACATGCCTGTGCCTCAGCCCCAAGCAGGTCCTCTGAACAGATTGGAAGCTCCAAAGCCACATCAGGCGTTACGCTGGGCAAATTCTTCACCGAGGCTTGCTTATCTTCCAAATTGGTTTGCTGTGAGAAGAAAAAAGCACATCCCAACAGCACAGCCACAATGGCGATGAATGAGATGTTTTGCATATGGCGTTGCATGATTAAAGCTTACCCTAAAAACCCTTCCAAGAAAGATGACTTTTTAAACGTCCTTCATTATAACCCTTCTCATAAAAAAAGCCACGCCAGCAAAAACCAGTTAAACCTTATACAAAACTGTAAATCATGTACCAAAATCCATCATAATTAAGCTGAATTTAGCCAATTTTGAAAATTTTATTGGTGCTTTTGGCTAATTCTCCTCTTTATTGGTGAGTGTTTGGGCTGCGGGCATAAAAACCCGCAGCTCAGCATTTAACGGGGATACTGGTAAAATTGATGCAAGGAGAAAGCTATGAACAAAATCCAACGCGTTCAAGCTGCTGTCAGGGGCAACTTGCCTGACCGAGTGCCGGCCAGTTTTTGGTTCCATTTTCCCAAGGAAATGGCTCATGGCAAGGAATCAGTAAAGGCTCACCTTGATTATTATCGCCAGGCTGATCTGGACTTCCTCAAAATCATGAACGAACACCCTTACCAGGTGGAGGTCGAGATCAAAAACCCTATCGATTGGCGAACCATTCGACCTGCCCCGCTAAAAAGTAAGTTCTACGAAACGCAACTAGATGAGATCAAGATGATCACCGATGCGCTTGGTGGAGAATGCCTGACGACTACCACGATTTTCAACCCGTTTTCATCGGGCAACCATGCTTCGGGAAAGCTTGTGACCGAACACCTTAAAATGGACCCCGTATCTGTTCATATCGGACTCGGAACGATTGCAGAAAGCCTGGCGGAATTCGCAGTCGCCTGCATTGACGCAGGTGCTGATGGGATTTATTTTTCAGCCCAGGGCGGGGAAGCGGATCGCTTTGAGGAACACGAATTTTTGGATTACATCAAACCGCATGACCTCACCGTTTTGAATGCCGTTAAAGATATAAGCGATTTTAATATTCTCCATATTTGTCGTGATAATATTCGATTGCATCTCTAC
>CAZWDG010000323.1:0-2823 GCA_964633075.1 uncultured Candidatus Brevefilum sp. | reverse complement strand
TGTTTGATTATTGTACAGGCTTTTACACCCACTGACAAGCCTTGCGATAATTATAACGATTAATTATTGTGGAAATATAAAACCCTAATACCCAGATCCTGCTTCCTAATACCTCATATCCACTCTCCCTTCACCACTCCCCATTCACGCCCATAATTGACAGCCAACCTTACTGCGGATATACTTACCTATAATCAATAACCTTCGGGGCAGGGTGCGGGTCTTTGACCCAATTCCCGACCGGTGGTGGTCCCAGAAACTGGGCAAGCCCACGAGCACAAAAAAGTGCATGAACCGGTGAGATACCGGTGCCGGCGGTTACAGTCCGAATGAGAGAAGGTCAAGGCATCCCAGAATGTCAACCAGTGCCCCGAAAATATGCTTGGCGCACTTTTCGATGACCGAAGAACAAAAATTGGCTATCCAAACAAATGGGCGTCCACTTAGACGCATTTTCCTGGTTTTTGTGTCGGTGGTTACCGGGCTCCTGCTATGGCACCTTCTGGCCAAATTGCTTGGGCTGCCAGCTTTTATCCTGCCCAGCCCCATCTTGGTTTGGCAGCGATTCCAACAATCCCTTGCGGATGGTCAGCTCATCCGGCATACCACAACCACCCTGATGGAAGTGTTGGCAGGTCTTTCCCTGGGGGGAATAACTGCTACGATTCTAGGTTATCTGATATCAAAATCCCCTGCACTGGAAAAATTAATCTCCCCCTATCTGGTCGCCAGCCAATCCATCCCAATCGTGGCGATCGCCCCGTTATTAATTATCTGGTTTGGTCCTGGCATCTTCTCCAAGGTCTTGATTTGCAGCCTGACAGTCTTCTTCCCCGTCTTGATCAATACCGTTGTGGGATTGCGTGAAGTACCGGAAGATCTGCGCGAATTAATGCGCTCCTTACGTGCCAATCCAAAGCAGACCTTTGTAAAACTGGAGGTGCCCGCGGCCATGCCCATTTTCCTGGGCGGGTTACGGGTTGGGGCGACCCTATCGGTGATCGGTGCGGTGGTTGGTGAATTAGTTGGGGCGGATCGCGGCCTGGGATTCTTGATTAACGTCGGTCGCGGCCAGTACGACACGGCCCTGGTCTTCGTCGCTGTGATCACCCTGATGGTGATGGCAATTTCACTCTACGGCCTGGTTCTTTTGATTGAAACCCGGCTTTTATCTTGGCAATCATGGCGCCAAAGCTCAAGCCAGGGCGCCCCTTGAGGAGGAAGTTCTTATGCATAAAATACGATTGATTCCTACGATTGGTTTGTTCGTGATCATCAGTATCATGCTCGTGAGCTGTCAGTGGGTGGCAACACCGGTTGAAAAAGAGGTCATCCCCACACGGTTAACAATGGGTTACATCCCCAATATCCAATTTGCGCCAGTATATGTGGCCATGGATAAAGGCTATTTTCAAGATGCTGGCTTTGAGGTGGAACTTGAATATGGCAATGAGGCTGATGCTGTGGCTTTGGTCGGTGCGGGGGAGCAGACCTTTGCTGTTGCCAGTGGTGAACAGGTCATACTGGCGCGCGCCCAGGGACTGCCTGTGACCTATGTTGCTGCCTGGTATCAAGACTACCCCGTAGGTGTGGTCTCCTTCAGCGAAACGAGGATCAAGGTCCCACAATATTTGAAGGGGCTTACGATTGGTATTCCAGGATTATACGGCGCCAGCTATATCGGACTCAAAGCCCTGCTCAGCGCCGGGGGGCTGACCGAGGAGGATGTGGACCTGCTGCCAATCGGTTTCAACCAGGTTGAGGCATTGGTGTCCAAACAGGTAACGGCGGGTGTGATCTACCTGGCAAATGAACCCGTTGTTCTGCGTTCTCAAGGTTATGAGGTGAATGTAATTCGGGTAACAGACTATCTGGACCTGGTATCAAATGGTCTGGTCACCAATGAGGAGACCATCCAAAACGACCCAGAAATGATCACTGCGTTCATTAAAGCCTTGTTAAAGGGCATCGCCGATACGATTGCAAATCCCGATGAGGCTTATGAGATCAGCAAGAAGTATGTGGAAAACCTGGAGGCAGCCGATAAATCAGTGCAAAGTGAGGTGTTGGCTGAATCGATAAAACTATGGCAGACGGATCATCTTGGTTATAGCGATCCGGATGGTTGGATCAATATGCAGCAAGTATTGCTGGAAATGGGCTTACTGGGGGAAAAGCTAGACCTGGATAAGGCTTTCACCAATGCACTCCTCCCCTGAACCAGCACTAAGCGTCAAGAAACTTGGCGTGATCTTCAGTGACGCCAGCGGAGTGGTGCATGCGCTGAGCGATGTCTCGTTTTCCCTTGCTCCCAACGAGTTTGTCACGCTGATTGGCCCTTCAGGGAGCGGGAAGAGCACCATCCTGCGGGTGTTAGCAGGGCTGGTTGAGCCCACCAAGGGTGAAGTCCAGTTCAATCAAACCCAATCCCGCGTTGGTATCGTATTTCAGAAAGCCAACCTGATGCCCTGGCGGCGGGTGATTGATAATGTAAGCCTGCCCCTCGAATTAAAGAATGTTCCCGCAGAAAAGATCAGAAACCGCGCCCAGGAATTGATCGACCTGGTCGGATTGGAAGGATTTGAACAAGCCTACCCGCGTGACCTCTCCGGCGGGATGGCACAACGTGTGTCAATCGCACGCTCTTTGATCCAGGATCCGGATATCCTGCTACTGGATGAACCCTTCGGCTCACTGGATGCCCTGACACGGGAACGCATGGGAGAGGAATTGCTTTACATCTGGCAGGTCAGGCGGAAGACGGTCTTGATGGTGACCCATTCGATCTCCGAAGCGATTTACCTCTCAGACCGGGTCCTGATC
>CAZWDG010000322.1:0-2824 GCA_964633075.1 uncultured Candidatus Brevefilum sp. | reverse complement strand
TCTTAGTTTATTTTAATAAAAGATGTCAACGATATTGTAAAAAGAGAAAATTTGGATCTGTTTGTCGGTAGTTTAGTCTCGTTCAATAAGATGATCAATCAAAAAAGTTATGGTTGTTATGACTTCTACTTATGAAATATCAGAGTCGTTGCTATCGATTATAGCTTGATGTATATCTATGTAATCGCCCGAGACCCTGCTAAATCGGTGATCATCCAGCTCGGTTTTTTGAATCCGGTGATAAGTCCGTGCTGTGAACTGAAGTTGAAGCATGGCGCCATTCATTAGCGCCTGGTAGGAATCATCCAAGGCACAATACTTTCAGATTTTGACCGGGCGCATATCAGCATTATAGGCAATGCCTATTCCTTCAAAACACAACCTTTGTCGTTCTCTGGCAGCTTCCTCCTCTTATGTATTTGCATCAATGATTCTACAGGACGCAAATCGCGCAGTTACTGGTATTCCATTCGCGGTACCTGCATGTGAATGCCAATCCTTTCCATCAACCGACCGGAGATTTGTTTTTGTTAGCTGGTGACCTTGGCAGACGAGCAGGTGCAGGGATCGAACGGATTAACGTAATATCCACAAGGATAAGGTTCATAGCCGCAGCCAGCTGGAAATTAGCAAGGAAGGTTAATATCCCCTGGGTACGGCTGATCGTCACCACCTAATCTTAAAAAAGCTGAAAGTCAAATATTTAACGAGAGATTAGTCGTAACATTGCTGAAAATAAACCTCTTCATATTCTGTCAAAGCAAAGAACTTTCCCACTGAATTATGGGGATGTTTCAATAATAATTGGATCCTCATTCAAGAGTAGAGAATCGGCTTGTTTCATAAACTCCTGTCCAGTTGCGTCTATTACCTGCACCTGTCCGTCCAATTCAGCACTAAAATCCACCATTTGCTCACCCTGCTCTGACCAAAGAATATATAGAACTTGATCGTCCTTGGTAAAACGAATACCCCACAAACCCTTGCCTAATTCTAGGTGAGAGTCATAATCGGCGCCCCTTAGCTTTTCAGAAAAAACATCATAGGTGTAGGGGTAGGGTTCTCCACGCACAAAATTAAATGAAGAGATGTCGGGATGTGTCTGTTCCCATGCGTAAAAATCCTCGATAATGCTGCTGACCGTGGCATATTGCGCGATGGTATTGCCATAGGGTGAGTCTTGTCCGATGAAATTTTCGTCAAGCCATTCCAGGAATTCACTCAGCTCATTATTGTAGCGATCACCATGATTGGGGTGATAAACGAAGCCAAAGCTCCAGATGCGGTCTTCAGCGCCTTTGCGTTCGCGCGCCAACCATTCTATGTATAATTGGATGAATTGGCGCTGAAGTTGAGATACTGTGGCGGCTGTATCGTGCGCTTCTGAACCCCCGATCTGAGTAGCGTGATTGATTGAAACATACGCTGCACGTAGATCTTCCGCAATCTCATAACCCGGTTCATCTGAAGTAGATGCACGCCATGGATTCCAGGGCATATGTCCCAAGTAGTTTACACCAGCCTCTAACCGGTTACCTGCGGCAATCTTAAAGCCAAACTCGGCCATCATATTCTTTTCATCAGAAAAGGTGAGAGCTGTTGAGCACATGATCTGATTCTGACTGTCACCCGGAATGGAATTCAAGATCTGGTTTACATAATCTGTGCCATCTTGCCAACATTGGCGTGCCAACTCAGGGTTGTAATTTGGGCGCCCGTAGATACTTAATGCCTCATTGTGCGTTATCCAGGTATCAGTTGTTGTGTCGTAGGTGATTTGGTGCGTGTGTGTGCCGATCTCATGTCCCGCTGCTATGAGCTTTTCAAATTGGGATAGATCACCCATATCCAATGCCCATTTTGTATACCAACCGTTGTACAAAGATGTGAAGTCCAAATTATGGCGATCAGCCTCCTCAAGCAACCAGTCTATCTCCTCATAGGTACGCTTGTACATGGCAGGTTCTGGTTTGAAAGTGGTCATGCCGAGTTCCCCGATCGGGTCGATGTGCAAGATAAGAAAGATATTGATCGGAGGTTCATAATCGGGCAAACCAGTCGCGGATATCTGACTCGAACCCTGGGTGTCAGGGCAGTCTGAGGGGCAAAGATTGGGATTTTTTTGCTCCATTTCATCACATACGCCATCACCGCATTTTCCGCTTGGCGTGGAAACGATTTCCTGAACAGCTGGTTCTGTAGGGAGGACGGTGGGTGTGGGTGATTCTGAAGTAGGGGAGGGCATTTCTTGGCAATCTTGTGGGCAGAGGTCAGGGTCCCCCTGTTCAGCTTGATCGCAAACACCATCACCGCATTTTGCTTTGATTACAGCTTCTTTGGTTGTGGGAATTATGGTGTCAGAAACGGATCCCTCTTGTACTATGGAAGGATAACAAGCAGAAAGTAAGCCTTGCGCAATCAGGAAAAAAATAAAAAGAATTAATAAACGGTTTTCTTTCATGAGATTTCTCTTTCAGTTGGATATCGGAATTGATAGCAAGCCATATACATCTAAACGAGACACAGTCACCATTATGGTATCTCCTTGGTGGGTAATGGGTAAAAGGCGTTGTTCCTCATCCTGTAATTCAGGTGATCGATATGTCGCTTCAACTGCTGTTGAGGTTAAGCTATTAGGAAGGGTAATTTCAACCTGAAAATTGGTTTGGGGTTGAAAGCCTGAATCTCGTCTTTCGGTGTTGATCAGGTGACATAAGAGAAAATTGTCTTTTTGAGTGAGTTGGACAGTTATCAGGTTATTTGAGATATTTATCATCTTATTTGGGAGTAGATCATTCAGTGCGTCAAGAATCGAGGCAGATTG
>CAZWDG010000321.1:0-2830 GCA_964633075.1 uncultured Candidatus Brevefilum sp. | reverse complement strand
CTTTTATGCTTCATCAAGGCAAAAAAGGAGAAACCTGGAGCCAAGTTTCTCCTGTACCGGTAATATTTTGTTATAAACTCGACTTTATTTTCCGTAATTCGCTTCAAACTTTTTCAGGAATTCTACCAGCGCTTCCACACCTTCTTTAGGCATGGCATTGTAGATCGATGCACGCAAGCCGCCAACGCTTTTGTGTCCCTTCAAGTTATCAAAACCCGCTGCTTTAGTGGCTGCTACGACCTGATCATCCAATTCTTTACTCTCTGTAACAAAAGGAACATTCATTAATGAGCGGTCTTCCTTCACAACAGTTCCCTTGAACATTTTGCTGTTATCCAGAAATTCATACAAAATTGCGGCTTTTTCCTGGTTGATCTTGTGCATCTCTTCTAGACCACCAATCCTCTTCATTTACTTAAACACTTTTTCGCAAACATTGTTTGTCAAGTAGTTGGGTGTATTATACATAGAACCGTTATTGGCAAAAGTATTAAAACGCAAATAAGTTTTAATTCTCTCATTCAATTCACGATTGATCAAATCTTCACGCATGACAACGATGGCAACACCTGCCGGACCAATGTTCTTTTGTACACCACCATAGATCAAGCCGTAATCTGATACATTGCAGGGTTTTGAGAGGAACATAGAGGATTGATCAGAAACCAGTACTTTACCTTTGGTATTGGGGAGTTTTTGATAAGTAGTGCCATGAATGGTTTCATTCTCGCAGATATAAACATAATCCGCATCTTCTGAAATCGGGAGATCGGACACATCCGGAATGTAGCTGTAATTCTTCTCCTTGCTGGTTGCTATCAGTCTGATCTCGCCAAATTTCTTTGCTTCTTTGTAAGCCTTTTCAGACCAACTGCCTGTCACTATGTAATCTGCCACCCCATTCTTCATCAGGTTCATTGGGATCATAGCAAATTGAAGTGTAGCACCACCCTGGACGAACATAACCTTATAGTCCTCAGGAATTCCCATCAGGCTGCGTATATCGGTTTCTGCATCAACAATGATCGTTTGGAAAACCTTGCTGCGATGGCTCATCTCCATCACACACATACCAGAACCCCTATAATTAAGTAGTTCATCCCTGATCTCCTCAAGTACAGGTAGAGGCAACATACTGGGTCCTGCTGAAAAATTGTAAATGCGGTCGTATTTCATAATTCTCCTTTTTTATGTGGAATACAATTCGTTTATTAAGTTAACTTGTTTTATTGGGGTTGTACTAACGACTTTCCCGATAACCTCAAAAAGTGTCTGTTTCATTTTCTTGGTTCTCTTTTCCTTACTCCTCATTATAAACGACACTGGGAATAACTCAAGAGAGGATTGCTAAATTTTAAAACAATTGACCAGCACTTAATCAGTCAGTATTGGGTTCTAGTGTACAATTATCCATCAGGCAGTGGATTCTTGAGAATAAATAGGAAGGTGATGAACGAAGTAAGGATTGATAAACTGGTCTTCGGGGGCGATGGTTTAGGACGATTACCCGATGGTCGGGCTGTGTTTGTACCCTTTGTTCTACCTGGCGAATTAGTAAAAATTGGAATTGTAGCAGATAAACAGCGTTTTGCACGCGCCATCCTCCTCGAAGTCCTTGAAGAATCTCCCGATCGCATTGCCCCTCGCTGCATCCATTTTGGGGAATGTGGTGGATGTCAATACCAGCATTTGGACTATACGAAACAGCTGAAACTCAAAGAAGCCATTCTCAATGACCAGCTTGAACGCATAGGTCAAATCGAGCACCCTCCCGTTCGACCGATCGTCCCTTCTCCAGAACCATGGCATTATCGCAATTTCGTGCAATTCCACCTCAGCCAAGAGGGAGAGCTGGGCTACATCCACGCCGATGGAGACCACCTCTTGCTCATCAAAGAATGCCACCTTCCGCAAACAGGTATCAATGAGATTTGGCCGCAATTAGAGATGGGGGCTCAATCAGGCATTTACCGCCTGGGAATTCGCCAGGATTCCTATGATGACATCATGCTGATCATGGAAGGCGAAGAACCAAAGCCGCCCGAATTCAGTATGGATATGCCCCTATCAGCCGTCTATACCCCACCCAATGCGCCATTGACCTTGCTTGCCGGCGACGATCACCTGATATTCACCGTATTGGACCGCCAATTCCAGGTATCTGCCCGGTCATTCTTTCAAGTTAACCTGGGTGTTGCAGAAAAAATGATTAGTTTTTTACTTGAAAATCTGAAATTGTCACCGGATGACGATCTTTTGGAACTCTATTCGGGTGTCGGTTTGTTCAGTGCTTTTATGGCTGGAAAAGTAAGCCATCTGGCAGCAGTCGAAAGCTCAGGCTCTGCTTGCTATGATTTCGCCACAAATTTAGACGATTTTGAGAATGTTGAACTGTATGAAGCTGAAGCAGAAGATGTCCTCCCTGGTCTCGACATCCATCCTTCCATCCTGGTGATGGACCCGCCCCGGGCCGGTTTGAAGCCTGCTGTCCATGATGCCATCGCCAAACTAAATCCATCACAAATTGCTTACATCTCTTGTGACCCAGCCACCCTGGCACGGGATTTGAAGAAGATCGCCCACAATGGCTACCATGTGATTTCCGCAACACCCTTCGATTTATTTCCCCAAACAGCACACGTGGAGACGATTGTTTTATTGGAGAGAATATAGCTCGGAAAATCTAATTTTACAGTTATATCTGAACCAGATAGTTTCGTTGGACGTGTTTTTAGGTAAATGCCAAGAGATGGGATTAAATTTAATTCACTTTATTATGACTAAAATTTTACACTCGAGGAAAGAAATATATGCTCAAGAAATATAAAGC
>CAZWDG010000320.1:0-2831 GCA_964633075.1 uncultured Candidatus Brevefilum sp. | reverse complement strand
CTAACAAACTGGTCGGTTCGAAGGGATTTGACAAGAAGACATGAATGAAGACGGGAATCGCGGCCAATCCAAAAGGGGATGTCTCTGTTTTTATGAAATCCGCAGTCAGTTCGTTGAAATCTGGGCAAAATTCGAACAGACAAGCCATTGGTGTTCGCCAAATTTTATAAAATTTTTGAAAAGCTTGCGAATTACGTTTGACTAATATTTCATCTGAGATGCCCTGCCAACTGCCATTCTTGATCCTTATTTCGCGCAATTGTAAAGCAAGGAAACCCGCTGACAACAGATCTGCGGGGGGGAGGCCTGTATTTAGCGTTGTCTCAAACGTTTGCGCTGCTTGTAGTTGGAGTTGGTCAGGTAATTGAAATTCAAGGGTTTCCAATCCATCGGTCTTTATCCCTGTTTCTTCTTGAATCAGCCACGAAACGATTTTCCCAGGTGAATATGTGGAAATTTCATTTGGCGCAGATTCAAAATACGACCAATTTCGATTTTCATCCTTCACAAATTGCCACACCAAGGGGTCTTGCTGAAGGGCATTGAGCAAGGATTGACCTTCAGATGCAGTAAAACGATCTCGGATGAGATTGAGGAATTTTTCTATTGACATGATGCAATCCAATTCTCAAAGAACCAAGGTTAAGATGTAATTCCCAGATTCCTCGAAATGATATAGGCAGTTGTAAGAAGTGCAATACCGAGGAATACCAAAAAAATTCCAATCCCCGTGTTGGTTTTTGAGAGATCATGGAGCGCATTGATCAAGGCTGACGCATTCCCAACCAATCCGGCGATATTCTCAGTGATACCCTTATCCGCTAATTTTGCTGTTTGACTAGCAATGGTTTTAATTTCTTTGCTAAAGGCTTGCCGGGTAAGGATCAAAATGCTGATTGCGATAACGACCAAGCCCAGTAAAAACAGAATGGCAGCCATGGTTATTTGAAATTCAAATGCAGTTGTGAACATAAAAACACCTCCTGATAATTATCTCTGAAGGTGTTGATGCAAGTTATATGCCACATTGAGGCTGTGGCAATGATATCGTTCAGGTTATGAGATTTTTGGTGATTTCCAAAGGCAAGTGGTGAATATCGATAGCAGGGTCATCGCAAAAAATGATCGCCCGTTCGAGGGCATTTCTTAATTCGCGGATGTTACCAGGCCAATCATAAGCCATTAAAGCTTCCATTGCTCGTGGGGTGATGTCCTGGATGTTTGAACCAATTGCCATATTACCCTGCCGTAATAACATCCCCACTAATTCCGGAATATCTTCACGCCTTTTTCTTAAGGGGGGAATGTCCAGATCCACAACTTTCAAACGGTAATAGAGATCTTCTCGAAATTGATTGTCTTTGATCATTTTCTTCAGGTCTTGATTTGACGCTGCAATAATTTGCACATCAATCCGGATCAAAGTGGTGCCGCCGACTCGCCGGAAAGCATGTTCCTCGATTGCTCGCAATAGTTTGGCTTGCATATCCAAAGGCATCGAAGAAATTTCATCCAAGAAAAGGATGCCGCCATCGGCAACCTCCATCAGACCATTTTTACGTTTATTGGAGGCACCTGTAAAAGCATTGGCTTCATGACCAAAGAGCTCTGATTCCAGCAAAGTATTGGCGATGGCGGCACAATTGATGGCGATGAATGGCTTCTGCTGTCTTGGACCGACTTGGTGAATATAATTCGCCATAATTTCTTTGCCTGTGCCAGATTCTCCCGTGATAAGCACGGATACCGAGGCTTCCGCGGCGCGTTGCGCCAGGTCGATCAGGGCTTGCATACGAGGATGCTGTCCAATAACAAACTTGGCTGTTGCCGTTTGTGAGTTGCGTAAATGATCCAACTCCCGTCGCATGGCAACCAGATTTTCAGCACGTTCAATTGATTTCTTTAGCGTCTTGATATCGATAGGTTTGGTGATAAAGTCCAGTGCACCTTTTTTCATGGCTTCAACAGCATAATCGATTTGTCCGTGAGCTGTAATTACAATAAATTTTGGCTGTGAAGACATCTGAATGACTTCATCAAGGAGCGAAAGTCCATTGCCATCGGGTAAAAGGATATCCAGGATACAAATATCTGCCTTACTTACCTCCAGAAATCCTCGAGCCTCCTTCAATGTGCCGGCCTCTAAGACTTCTTTCCCATCTTTTCTCAAACTGTCGGCGATTGCCTGTCGAGCAGTTTTGACATCATCTACGACTAAAATAGTTGCGCTCAATGATCCAAATTCCCTTTCGTTTTTATGAGATAGATCCTGAAAATTGTGCCGCCAGTGAAACTATCCACTTCAATTTTACCTTTATGCGCGTTAATAATATGTTGTGTAATAGCCAGTCCCAGACCTGTACCATGGTTGGATCCTGTCACAAAAGGTTTGAACAAGTGTGTCTTAATTTCATCAGGAATACCATGTCCTGTATCTGTGAGCGTGATCTCTAGGAATTTAGCATCCTCTACCCGTTCGGTTTCTGAAATCTTAACGCTTAGTGAACCGCCTTTATCGCTCATTGCATTCACAGAGTTGCTGATCAGATTGGTAAATACCTGTTCCAGAGCTCTGGGATCGCCTTCCACCATAGGGTTGTTAACTTCTGTCTCAAAATAAGATGTGATGTTCAATCTGAGCAATCTGGGACGCCATCGATCAAGGATACGAGAGATCATATCTTCCATGTCGACCTGAGACATTTTATATTCCAGAGGCTTAGCAAAAGAGAGCACACTATCCATCAGGTACAGCAATTTATTACACTCATCACGTATATTTTCAATCCATTTGAGGTTTTCTTCATCGCCCTGTAAATTATCTTCTATGA
>CAZWDG010000319.1:0-2848 GCA_964633075.1 uncultured Candidatus Brevefilum sp. | reverse complement strand
TACTCGAGGAGTTCTCTAGGTGTGTGTAAATATGGAAATTCTTGACAGAAACCACCCTACACTAATCGCTTGCCCACGCCATCGCTGCGTGGTATAATCCTTTTTCGCGTCTGTGATGACGCAGTAACACATTTAAAGGATAAGGAACGAACGATGAACAAAGCTGAACTCATAAAATCAGTTGAAGCCCCCGTCAATGAGAACATCCCTGAACTGACCCCCGGCGACGCGGTCAGCGTCCACCTCAAGATCAAAGAGGGTGACCGGGAACGGATCCAGGTCTTTAAAGGCACCCTGCTCTACGTCCGTGGCGGTGCAAATGACGCCACCTTCACCGTGCGGCGTATCGCCAGCAACGGCATCGGCGTGGAACGCACCTTCCTGATGCGCTCCCCCCGGATCGAGAAAGTCGTCGTTGATCGGCACACCAAGGTCCGTCGTGCCCGGCTGTATTTCCTGCGAGAACGCACTGGCAAGGCCGCTCGCCTCAAGCAGCGTTTTTAATCCCCCAACCATAAAGTGTTGGTTCCTGTAGGTAGCACACACCCACAGGCGATGCACCTCACCAGGGCTCAACAGCGCGGCTTACATCACCCCAAAATGTTGATTCCTGATGAGGTGTTTTTATTTGGAGAGCACTATGACCCTCACACAACAACCCCTGATCGGCCTGACGGGCAGCATCATCCACGACCAATCCGGTTCGCAGGTCGTCCAGGTCGGCCAGGCCTATATCACAGCCATTCAACGCGCCGGCGGTCTACCGACCCTGATCCCGCCCGGATTCTCCGATAGGTCCCTGTCTGCGCTTGTTTCCCGGTTGGACGGTGTCCTGTTTACCGGCGGGACGGATATCGACCCAGCCTGCTTCAACGGCCAACCCCACCCCCAGGTCTATGGCATCTCCCCCGAACGTGACGCGCTGGAATTTGCTTTACTCGAAAAGGCATTAGCGGCAGGGAAACCCATTCTGGCGATCTGCCGCGGAATCCAGGTCTTGAATGTCGGCCTGGGCGGCAGCCTCTACACCCACATCCAGGATCAAAAGCTTGACGCGTTGAAACATGACTGGTTCCCTAATTACCCCCGGGACAAACGAGCCCATTCTGTCCACCTAAAAAGCGGGAGCCGGCTGGCTGACATCATCCAGGCGGAGGAGATTGGGGTCAACAGCCTGCATCACCAGGGCATCGACCGGATGGGGAAAAACCTGGAGGCGGTTGGCTTCGCCCCGGATGGGTTGGTGGAAGCTGTGGTCGTCAAGGGTGCTGATTTTGCCCTCGGCGTGCAGTGGCATCCCGAGTGCCTGCCGGATGACCCCCACGCCCAGGCGCTGTTCCAGGCGTTTATTGCTGCCTGCTGAGTGAGATTGCACAGGTGAACGAGTTAGGTTAATCGAATCCCGCATGACCATGACTAATTCGAGTGCTGTCAAGGCGATCCCCCCTCCCATATCCCATCTCCTGATGACCTACCTGGCACCGCAAAAAGGCCGTGTGGTCCTGTTGGGGCTCTTCATCTTTGCCAACCTGGGACTGCAGCTGCTCATCCCCCAGATCATGGGTGGGTTCATCGATTCGGTCGTGGCAGGAGAACCCCTGACGAATCTGGTACGCCTGGGTGTGATTTTCCTGCTCACCGCACTGGGGCAGCAGGTGATTGCCGTGCTTGCGGCTTATTTCACGCAAATTGTCGGCTGGAGCGCCACCAACGCCCTGCGGGAAGACCTGACCCACCACACCCTCCACCTCGATATGAGCTTTCATAAAACCCATCCCCCTGGCGAGATGATCAGCCGGATCGATTCAGACGTCAATACGCTCAACAATTTCTTCTCTCAATTCCTGCTCAGGTTGGTGGGCAATGGCTTGCTGGTGATCGCCATCCTGATCATCCTTTTCCTGGAAGATTGGCGCGTTGGCCTGGTGCTGACCGGGTTTTGTGCGATTGCCTTATTCGTCATTTTGCGATTCCGCAACATCACCGTTCCCCACTGGGAGGCGGAACGGCAGGCCGAGTCGGATTTTTTCAGCTTCCTCGAGGAACGCCTGGCTGGCACGGCTGACCTGCGTGCCAATGGCGGGCGCGCTTACACCCTGCGCCAATTTTTTATCCGCGTCCGGGAGATGTACCGGCGTTCAACAAAAGCTGGCTTGATGGTCAATATCTTGCTGAACGCCATGCTCCTGGTATTTGCCCTCGGGAATGCGACCTCCCTGGGTTTGGGCGGTATTCTCTACTTGAGAGGCGCGATTACCATCGGCACCGTCTACATCATCTTCCAGTACAACCGTATGCTCGAACGCCCACTGGATGATATCTCACGCCAGCTATCCGATGTGCAGCGATCCCTGGCCAGTCTCAAGCGGGTCCAGGAACTGCTGGATACGCGCAGCCAGATCACTGCCCCTGCCTTCACAGAGGCTGATCCTATCCTGCAAAAAAGAAAACCGCTTGCGTTGTCCTTCGAGAAGGTCTCTTTTTATTATGATGATCAAACCCCGGAGAACACCAATGAAAAACCAGCGAATGGGCTGGGGGGAAATGTCCTCCAGGATATCAACTTCTCACTGGCATCCGGCGAAGTATTGGGACTGTTGGGACGCACTGGCAGCGGTAAGACGACCCTGACCCGGCTGCTGTTTCGCTTATACGACCCCCAATCCGGAGGTATCCGTTTGAGCAGGAGTGAAGGTGATCAGGACCTGGTGAATATCCGGCATTTGCCCTTGCCCATCCTGCGGGGGCGGATTGGAATGGTAACCCAATCGATTGAGCTCTTCCACGCCACAGTGCGCGATAACCTGACCTTCTTTGATCAGAATATCCCAGATGACCACATTCTGTC
>CAZWDG010000318.1:0-2848 GCA_964633075.1 uncultured Candidatus Brevefilum sp. | reverse complement strand
CTCATGTAATCCTGCTGTTGAAGAGTGGGGGGGTGGGGTTTGGCGGCTCGGCCGCCAAACCCCACCCCCCAATTCCCATGCAGGCTGAATAGTTACTTTTGTTTGATGATATTGACCTGTCCACCAGTGAATTTATAGAGATCTGAGGAGGCGATCCTGATCAAGATGTTTGCACAGCCTGCGGCGGCCCAAAGGTGATCATAGGTCATCAAATCTGCATCAATGATGGTTTGAACTTCTCTATTCACTCCAAAAGGCGGCACCGCCCCTACCTCATAGCCAGTAAGCGCTTGAACATGCCTTGGATGTGCTGGTTTGACTGCAGCACCAACGATGTTCGTCAAGGCGTCTAAATCCACACGGTTGCTCCCAGAAACGAGCACCAGTAGCGTTTTCTCTCCGCTTATCTCCTTGAAAACCAATGATTTTACCACGGCGCCCAACGGGCAATTGAGCAAGGCGGCAGCCTGTTTGGCATGGTGAGCAGGTGTTTCAAAGGATCGTAATTCATAATCGACACCTTTTTCTTTCAACAGATCCAGAAGACGGATTGTTCCTTCAGGGCAATTCATTTCCTCGCTTTCCTTCACAGGGATAAATTCTTAACCATGCGCATATAACCAGGGCCAAGATAGGGGACGCGCTTGTTGGATTCGAGGTGGATCGCTTTGATTTTAAAGCCATTTTGTTCATAGAAAAGGCGTGCCCTCTTGTTGCTGATATGGACAACGAGTGAAATCTTTACCAGATTTGCTCCCTTTGCTTTCTCCTCAACCCGGGTTAAGGCTTGAGTTCCGATCCCTTGACCCCGATAATGTCTTTTGATCGCCAGGTTGCTTAAGAAAAATTCCTGACGGGTTGTTTCTTTGATAAAAAACAGGGGGTAACCTCGCAGAAATAGCCTAATTTTTCCTCGCATGGCGTATTGACGGAATAGAAGCAGGTTTAATTTTCGATTTAATTTTCCAAGCGATTTTCCGGGAAAGCTGGTGACCAGGCCGATCACCCGTCCCTGGTTGAGGATCAGTTCTGTAAAGGTGTAGCTCAGGCGATGTCCAGGTTTGGCAAAGAGCTTCTCCAAGATTTTCTTCGCACGAACCTCATCTCCCAAACCGATGATAAAAGTTGCCTTCTTGGGGAAAGTGTCGAACAATAACTGGCTGGCAATTTTTGCGTCTATGGGTTTGGCAGGACGAAATTCAATTGCTTTGTCGATCGGTTTTTCCTTAGCCATTTTGGGGTTTACCAGGTTTCAGGTCAATAGGTGATCGGGTAAAAAGTCGGCGCGATTCATGTAAACCAGTACGACATGCCCTTCCTCATCAATGTCCACCCGGCTGATGGCGCAATTGTTCATCAGAAACCAGAATTTTTCAGCCTGAACGTTGAACAGTGTGACGATGATGCGCGCAAAGATGCCGCCGTGCATCACAACTCCGACCCGATGCTCCTGTCCCTGGTGCTGGTCGAGCAAGCGATCGATCACAGATTGGGCGCGCACCAGGTAATGTTCGCGAGGTTCTTTTTCCCGGTTCCACCAACCCTCTTCGGGGAGGTCTTCTGGGATCATAAGATCAGGAAAATGGGTTTGAAAGTAGGATTTTCCTGGTCCAGGCATGCCGATAAAGACCGGCTCTCCATCCACAACACCTGATTCAAAAATCCCACCTGTCTCATGAACTTCGGGAAGAGCCACCAATCTCACCTTTGTTTTTTCAGAGATGGCCTGCCCAGTCTTAATCGCCCGGATCATTAAACTGCAATAGAGGTGGGTCAAACCGAACCCATACCGGTTTTGAGGATCGTATGGATTTGGTTGATAGGGTTGGGCGAGAAATTCTGCCACCAACTTTGCCTGTTCATGGCCTGTTGCGGTTAAGTCAGGGTCTGTAGACCTGCCATCCAGATAATTATCTCGATCAGCGGTCTCCCAATAAGCGTTATTCGTCGATTGTCCATGGCGGATAAAATAAAGTTGTAACACGGGTCAAATCTCCTGGATGTGATGTTGATTGATGATTTGATCGATAAGTGGGTTCACATCAACGTTTGGGTCTGGACCACTGCCGTAATGATCATTGAAATCGTTATGAGCACCCATGGCTGCCAGGCAAGCCCCAATGTTGTCTTTCAGCGCGAGCGGATCATACCCGCCCTCTAAAACGAATATCAAACGACCTTGACAAAGCGCATCTGCCATCCGTACCAGGGATTGCGCGATTAAGAAATAACCCGTTGTGTCCAGGGTTAATGTGGTCAACTGGTCCGTGAAATGGGCATCAAAGCCTGCTGAAACAAAGATCATCTCAGGTTGGAACCCTAACAGCCAGGGTTCGACCACCTGACTGAAAACCTGTAAAAATGCGGTATTTCCTGAATGTCGGGGCATGGGTAGGTTAATGATTCGGTTCGGGGCATGGGGGACGGCATTCAATTTACCAGTTCCCGGGTACAGGCCTTGCTCATGGGTGGATAAGAACCCAACCTCCGGGATATTCCAAAAGGCAACCTCGGTGCCGTTACCGTGATGTGCGTCAATATCCACAATTGCTACCCTGTTCAAACCGCTGGCGACGGCGTCAGCCGCGGCAATGGCGATATTATTCAACAGGCAAAAGCCCATGGACTCATCAGGTTCAGCGTGATGACCTGGTGGGCGGACAATCGCGAAGCCACCTCCCGTGCCCTCCGCCAGAATTTGCCGGCTGACCGCCAGGGTCGCTCCGGCAGCACCTAAGGCTGCCTGGTAAGATGTCGGGGTCATATAAGAAGGAGAAGGCTCAAATTCATGCGGACCGAATCGGGATTCTTCCTGCAAAAATTTAAGCAAGGCTGGATGATGAACCCT
>CAZWDG010000317.1:0-2852 GCA_964633075.1 uncultured Candidatus Brevefilum sp. | reverse complement strand
GTTAACATGTCCTCAATCAAAGAAGCTGAATGACCAATGACACTCACATCACGAAAAACCATGTCGTTCAGGTCAATCTGCGCAGTTGTGCCGCGCCCAACACCCGCAAAAACATTCATGACCCCGTGATCTGCCAGCCACATTGCGCCATCAGAAATTACAGGTGGAATGGGCACCAGCATGATCACATCGTCAAAACCAAGACCTCTGAACCTCCCCATCGCCTGCTCGTAGGCTTCTTTGTTCATCGGGTTGACGCACAACCACTCAATCCCCTTTTCCAGAGCTTCCTTGGCAAAGGTCTCATCCAAATCTCTTAAGCGTTCGTCACTTGTATCTGAACAAACAATCAATCCCGGGGGGTCATGTGCTTCAATCGCGTGCTGGACGTGCATCCGTCCCATTGGACCGCCAGCACCGACGAACAAGGCTCTCCCTCCCTTGTGTAATTCGGAACGTTTGGGGGCTTTCTTGTAGATCTGAGCGATATCCCGATCCTTTCCACCTAAGAAAAGCCAGCGATTGTAATGAATTCGTCCAACATCTAAACTTGCTTTTTGATCAAAGCGTGATAGTGTGCTGAAAACCAGGATGCCATGATATGCCAAATAGGGGCTGAACTTTTCAATTAAATCAACGGATGGGGAGAGCAAGATGATGTCATCCGCCTGAACCGTTGGGTCCGCTTCACCTTGCAGCGGTTCAATTTCGTCGATCTCGATCACCGGGATGTCAAATTCATCCGCTTTAGCACGCAACCAATCCCCAAATGGGCCATCCATCTTCGTCAATTTAATCTTTGCTGGGTGTGAGTCCTGGTCAAAGCCAACACTGAGTGAAATTTCACCATCTTCGGGACCGATAAACCAAGCTATCCCGCCATCCTTAATTTGCGTTCGATATTGGAGATAATAGGCCGCAATCACACACGCCCAGGGTTCCACCAGAGCAGATTCAGCATAGCCTGTATCAGGACGGATAGGGATCAAGTAATTCCCGTGATCGCCATTCAGGACGCGCTGGTCAATCACATTGTATTGCGATAAACCGCCTTGTATTTCATAGCCATAAGCGTATCCCACGCCATCCACAAAAATATCAGCCTGCAATATGAACCTGTCCCCTGGTTGATATTGCTCCTTTAAGTTTTCGCCGACGCCAACCACTGTCAAGGACACTTCATGTCCCAGAACAACGGGATCTTTTTGCATATCACGATATATTCGGGGATGTTCTTCCCCCAACCGGATCACTTTGATGTCTGAAAAACATAAACCGCAGGCATCGTGGCGCACGAGCAACTCATCCGGTCCAAATTCAGGCATCGGTACGCGAATAGGCCTCCCCTCTTTTCCCAGGTTTTCAAGACCAGCGCCATATAAAGGCCACAGATGATTTTGGGTTGTCTTTGGCATTCTGCCCTGACGATAAACATCGAATTTAGATTTCATAGTCTAATCCTTTTTATAATTATAATATTTCTGGATTTTTATCCTAAAATTTAAAATAATCAATTTAGAATACCCCCTCTCGTTCATTTCTATAAAACCCGAGTATAGACCAAATTTTCATTGTGTCCCCCAGATTTTCCTTCGGTATTGTTCATCCGGGCGGGTATGAATACGTTCCACATTTTCCTGCGAGAGGAAATTTGGACCGCCTGATGCATAAGCACCAAGAATGACCTGGGCAGCCTTGACGCCCATCGCGGTAATATTTTCGACTTCTTTTGCGGAATTCCCTAAAGCGATAAAACCATGGTTCTGCATCAAAATGACTTTAGGGAGAAAACCCCAAAAATCGATAAAAGCTTGCACATGATCCCGAATAGCAAATGCCAGGGTAAATCCAGGATCAGTATAGGGGACAAAAACCGGCGCTGGACCGCAATAAACGATTTGATCCGGATAGAGCGAACCCGAATAGGCTTCTTCCGCCTTTGTTGAGCAAAGAATTGCATTAACAGCGATGGGATGGGTATGACCAATAAAATTGACCCCGTCAAAATCCAGCAGGATGGCGTGTAAAAAAGTCTCAACGGATGGCATAGCCGTGACATGCTGATCCACACAAACCGATCTCAAACCCGTACGTACTTCGTCATCAGTCAGGTTTTCTTGCTTCATTAAATTAAAAATCTTAGCAAAGGACACTTCTATTAGATCGTCTGATTTAAGATCTACCAGGGATGTGCCACTGGCTTTGACCCAAAATGTCTCTTCATTAATCCGGGCAGATGAATTGCCTTCCCCAAGGATGATATAATCTCGTGATGGGTCCCCCAAATTATGAGACATTTTGACGAGATCTTGACGAATTTTTTCCTTCATATCCAATTTTTCCTTTATACCAGTAATTAACCGTCATTCGCGTTGCGATAAGACTGCGTTTTCATAAGCGTCAATTTCATTTATGAAAGCGTTACCCACGGGAACGCCGTTTATCAGGCAGTGATAATCCCAGACAGCTTGCCATGGATAGGCTTTCAGTTCTTCGATCAGCGCCAACCGGTGGGTAAAATCACCCTGCACTTCAAAACCCCTCATTATGGATCGAGGTTCCAACAAGGCAAACAGCAATGCCTTGAGCGTATTTCTCGCTCCGATGGTCCAGGCGGCAATCCGATTGATCGAGGCATCAAAATAATCCAGACCGATATGGACTCTTTCCAGTGCATCATTGCGCACGATCTCCTGGGCGATTGCCAGCAGCTCATCATTAAAAACCACGACATGATCACTATCCCATCTGACACCGCGGCTGACGTGTAATAATAATTCATCTAAGTAGATCAACAAAGAGGATAATTTATCTGCGATGGTTTCAGTGGGATGAAAGTGCCCCGAATCAAG
>CAZWDG010000316.1:0-2873 GCA_964633075.1 uncultured Candidatus Brevefilum sp. | reverse complement strand
TGTCTATACTATTATTATAGTACAAAAAAAGAATTATTCAACTATTTTATTATTATGAATAAATAACGAAGAGCATGAAAGGCCTAGTTTTTGTGAGTTCCCATCTACTCCTCCATACCGGACTGCGATCTCCACCCCCGCTGCAGATTATGCCTATTTACCTGAAAATAATTTCCGCTGGAGATCTGTGCTTTTTTTAGCTTTCATTAGTGCTTCCCGTCCAACCTCGGTAATTTCCCAAATCCCACGTTGAGAATCCGGTGCTAACAGACCATCCTGGACCATGTTATAACGTTCCCAAGAGGCAGAGTTTTTCCACCGTACAGAATTTGGGTCCGAAGGAAGGGATTGATAATCATAATGATTCAATTGGTCGGACAAAATTTCTTCAACGAGGCTGAGCACTTCTCTAACCCGACCAGCACCACCTAACCGAATTAAAGCTTCTAAGATGGGGTATCGAAAATCGTCATAGGGAGTTTTCAGGCCTGGCATCAAAGGTTGCGAGATCTGGACGCGTTCCTCCTTTGCCAGCGATGCGGATGATCTCTTGGTTGGGGGCACACTGAGCGCTTTCCAGTTATCTTCTAAACAGAGGACTTTCCCACGAAAGCCGGAGACAGATTCCGCTTTGGCCAGAAGAGCTCGTGCTTGATCGTATTTTCCCGCCTTAAAAAGTTGCGCACCCTTTTCATTTAATCTCAAGATGACCTGGTCTACCTCTTCAAGGAGCCCTTTAATCGCAGGAATGACCTCTCTTTTATGCATTCCAAATGCCTTCCAATAACTTTATATCCTAACTCATTTTACCTTTAATCTTAGTTTCTGCAGGAAAATCCCCTATTTTTTTGAGCTTTTAATGAGTTTTTATCTAAATAAGTATCCAGGAATCAATGCCATGTAGAAATGGATTCATTTGAAAGAGATTTATTGCGTAATAAACTGAAAATATATAATAATAGATTTCCCTAAATCGGGATTATAATGATCTTATCAAAATGAATAAAGGAGAAAAGGAATGATTAAAAAGATCATCGCTTCATCACCAATATTATTTTTGGCAGGTTGTGCCCAGCAAGGGAGTTCACGTGGGTTGCCCTGGTGGGCATGGTTGCTCCTGATCCTCGCTTTGGCACTGATCATTTACCTGGTCTATAAAGCTTTAAACAAAGAAGAAGTCACGCCGCCTAAGTCACCTGAAATTGAACTCGAGCCAGAACCGATCCTTGAGCCTGAACCAATTCTTGAAGGGGAACCCCTGGTGCCAGATGAACTGACCATGATTGAAGGTATCGGACCGAAAATACAGTCTATCTTGCATGCCGCAGGGATTCAAACCTTTGCTCAATTGGCTGATATGACGCCAGAGGTGATCAAAAACCTGTTAACAGACGCGGGTTTACGCCTGGGTGTGACCGACACCTGGCCAGAACAAGCACGCCTGGCAGCTGAAGGTAAAATGGACGAGCTCCAGGCATTGCAGGAAAGACTGACCGGCGGAAGAAAAGTCTAATCCAGCAGTAAAATCAAGAAGATCAAAATGAAGATATCCCTCTCGCATGAATGCTCGCGAGAGGGATATCCATTGCTTGTGTAAAAGTGTTAAGGTGCATCACGCAACCTGTTTATCATTATGCAGTGCAGCCTTTAGGTTGTACTTTTATTATTAATCTACGTTGTGTAAATTTTCCAGATATCCCTAAATTCCTATTTTCAGCGCTTGGACACCATTGCACGCTGATGAAAATTTCCACATACACCGCAAGCAAAGGCTTATAATCAGGGTATGATCGTCAAACAAATCCGAGCCAAAGCGATCCTCTCCAAATCGAAGATATTTCCATATACCATCAACCCTTACACAGGCTGTCAGCATCATTGCACCTATTGTTATGCGCGCTTTATGAAGCGCTTTTCTGGTCACACAGAACCCTGGGGAGAATTTGTCGATGTAAAAATAAATGCACCAGATTTATTACGAAAAGAAATTAAGGTTAAAAAACCAGGCAGGGTGTGGATTAGCGGTGTGTGTGATCCTTATCAACCTCTGGAGGACAAATATCAAATCACCCGCCAATGTATTGGGATCCTGGCGGAGCATCAATGGCCGGTAACCGTCCAAACCCGCTCTCCTTTGGTGATACGGGATATCGATCTCCTGCAGAAAGGGGATCACTTTGAAGTCGGATTGAGCATTACCACTGCAAACGACCATATCCGGGATTATTTTGAGCCGCATGCGCCGTCTATTCCGAGCCGTGTCAAGGCACTGGAGGCACTCCACCTAGCCGGTATCAGGACCTTTGTCATGATCACTCCGATCCTTCCGGGTGCAGAAGACCTCCCAGAAATTCTCATTGGAAAGATCGACGCAGCCATTATCGACCGGATGAATTATCACCACTCGGATTGGGTATACCGGAAATATGGTTTGGAAGAGAAAATGACAGCTGCCTATTTCGCACAAACCACCCAAAAGCTCATCTCAACTTTGACAAGCTCAGGTATTCCCTGCGAATATGTTGACGAAGAGACGAAAACAGAAAGAAACGCTTCTGAACTAAGAAATTGATCAACAGACTCTGCTGGGTTAAAACTCCAAATTGATGAATTTAATTCTTAAACCAAGAATTTAATGCGAAAACCGGATAAATTTTCATCTGATTTTCTATTCACTGTATCAAATAACCACATTGAGTTATTTTTCCTCCCCAAGGTTGAGCTTAATATACTTTAATACTCATAAAGCTTTGATAAACGGGTGAAAATTTGAACCAAGTCCAAACTCACTTGATATACTCGCCGAGGATGTCATCCTTGCGATTAGGGGGTCCTTTTTTTCAACTGATCCGAGTAATGCTTATCATTAATTC
>CAZWDG010000315.1:0-2874 GCA_964633075.1 uncultured Candidatus Brevefilum sp. | reverse complement strand
GAACTGATAATAAAAGACTAAAAACCTCACATCAAAAGTGGTAATATTCTTTATTTCTTTATCTAAACTGTACAGCGGAGGGGATAGTCGGAGAAATTTTGATTACTACCAAATTAAGATCGCTGGATTAAACTTTGAATCGTGTCAAGGCTCCCAATAAAAGCGTGACCATGGCAATGGTGCCAGTTTCCAGGCAGCTCTCATCCACATCAAAGTCAGGTGTATGCAGCAAAGCATACTTCCCCTGAGAGGGATCAGCCCCGCCCAACCAAAACATTGCCCCTGGGATATACTGGGTATAGAAGGCGAAATCTTCGCAGTTAAATGGAAACGCAGCTTTTAATGGGATCAAATTCTCCTTGCCGATCGCCTCTTCCAGCGCTGGTAGGATGGCGTTTACCAGTGTCTTATGATTGCGCATATCCGGCATGCTTCCCATCGGTTCTAAATCGTAATGTGTGTGCGTCGCAGTGCAAATGGTATTGAGGGAGGCTTTGATTCGCCCGGTGGCAGTACGCCTCAAATGTCGATTGGCAGCTTTGATCCCGATCCCAAATTGACCATGCCAGTCTTCTGGGTTTTCATCATTGAGCGAGGCTTCATAAATGATGAAATGCTGCAATCGAAGAGGTCCCTCCTGCATTACTAACCAAAATTCTTGCATTTGCTCCCAGGTGAGGGGGAGATGCCACACATTGAATCCCTGAATGACCTGGCAGCAGCGCCGGCTGATGGCATCCAGGTGAGCGGGACTCATCGTATTTTCCTCTTCAGGATAAAGTGTGACAAGATAATGATCGAACCCAGCCAGGAAAAGATCATCACTCCAGGCAACTTGTCCTGACAGAAGCGGTGCCACATGCAAACCCAGTATCGCCTTTGGTTTGGGTCCTGAAAGGGCACCTGCCCGGATCATCCGCAGTGCCCCTGTGATCTCTTCCTCCTCAGGTTGGAAGATGAAACGCACATTACCGGGGAGAGCACCCTCGAAATGCTTCAAGACAGCCGCTGTGCCGATGCCGATTGCGCCATGAACATCATGTCCGCAGGCATGCATCACACCTGGCTGCCTTGAACGGTAGGGGACATCTGAAAGCTCTTCAAGTGGCAAAGCATCGATATCCACACGCAAGGCAACGGTGGGTTTGGTTGGATCCGTGACCAGGTCAGCGATGATCCCCCGCCCGCCTAATACAGTTCGCACTTCAAGACCTAATTTTGCCAACTTTCCAGACAGGTAAGTCGCTGTCCAAATTTCTCTTCCGGACAGTTCCGGATGCTGGTGAAGTGCGCGCCGAATTCTGCGCAACTCAGGGGACAAGCGCGCTGTATGTTCTTCTATCCCTATTAACAAAGGGGGATCAATGGTCATTACCACCACAAAATGGCTTCGGAGGGTTGGCTCTGAAGCTCAACTATGTTCTAAATCTATAGAGATTAATAAATTTCAGGCACGAAGGTTTGATCTTCGAAGGGTGGGCGGACGTAGCCTTCATCTTTTTGCCGTGGTGGAAGGTCAATCCTTTCAGGCGTCAAGTCTTCATACGGGATCATGCTGAGGAAGTGTGAGATGCAGTTTAGGCGGGCTTTTTTCTTATCATCCGCATTAACCACATACCAGGGAGCCTGCTTGATGTCCGTATATTTCATCATGACATCTTTAGCTTTGGAATATTCCACCCACCGCGTGCGGGCTTCCACGTCCATCGGGCTCAGCTTCCAGCGCTTGGTTCGGTCATCCAATCGAGCCATGAAACGCTTTTCTTGCTCTTCATCGCTGACAGAGAACCAATATTTAATCAAGATAATGCCAGATCTGACAAGCATTCGTTCAAATTCCGGACAAGTTCGCATGAATTCCCAATATTCATCCTCGGTGCAGAACCCCATCACCCTTTCAACACCAGCACGGTTATACCAGCTGCGATCAAACAGGACGATCTCACCAGCAGCGGGAAGATGAGGGATATAACGTTGGAAGTACCATTGGGTTTTTTCCTTCTCTGTAGGCACACCCAATGCAACCACACGTGCGCTGCGAGGGTTAAGGCATTGCATAATGCGTTTGATCACGCCACCTTTACCCGCCGCATCACGCCCTTCAAAGACCGCCACGACCTTAAGATTTTCCTTTTTAACCCATTCCTGAAGCTTGACGAGTTCGATCTGTAAACGCCTGAGTTCTTTTTCGTAAGCTTTGGTACTCAGCTCTTTCGTTTCGTCTGGTTTTTTTCTGGCAGGTTTGTCCACAGGCGGCTTTTCAGATAAATCGCTAGCTTCCTTCGTATCCGGCGGAGTTTCGTCTTCGTTCGTTAAGGCTATAGATTCTTCGTCTTTCTTCGGGCTACCTTTTTTTTCTTTCTTTTTCTTCTTGTCCTTCTTTTGTTTCTTATCTTTCTTTTCGACCTTCCCCTTTTTTTCATCCTTTTTCTTTGCCACAGTAAACCTCCAATTCGTTGAACAAATGGATTAACAAGATGTTAACTATTTTACATGAAAAATGGGCTCTGTGAAGATGAGTTTTGGAAATTGGAAATAATAATTAGGGATGTGGTACTGGATATTAGGGTAAAGATTTAGTGGAAAGTGAATGGTAAGTGGTGAACGGTACGTGAGATAGGCGGCGCAGAAGCTATTCTAGGGTATGGAGAGGATAGATGCTAGATCGTTAATCGTATCAATGTGCAGGCTCCCCTCATTTGAGTGATAACCGACAGAGATCGTACCCATTCCCAGCGATTGAGCCATTGCAATATTTCCAGGCGCGTCATCAATTAGTACACAATGCTCAGGCACCTCGTCAATCAGCTTTAGCGCTTTTCGAAAAGCTTCTTCCTCCGGCTTACAGTAAGGATAAAGGGCATAGATATCGAT
>CAZWDG010000314.1:0-2902 GCA_964633075.1 uncultured Candidatus Brevefilum sp. | reverse complement strand
CTATACTATTGATCCTGCACAAAACAAAATCATCTTGACTGCAGGCAGCGGTGAGCCGATGCCACAACATGCTGATCCGGGTATTTCCTCCGATTTAAGCTCAGAAACGGGAATAATATCCTGGGTAGCACAAAGCGGACAATCCAAACGGATCAGTGATGTCGAAGGCGAACCTGTTGACTTTCAACCCGAAATTAATGGGGGTCCAAGCGGATCTGTATTGGCTATTCCTCTTTCCTTTGGTGAGGAAATCCTGGGTGTTTTAGAAATCCAAAGTGATGCAAAAAACGCTTTTTCACTCGAAGATCAACAACTGATGGAGACATTGGCTGATAATATGGCGATTGCCATTCGTAACGCCCGGTTATATCGCTCAGAAAAATGGCGCCGCCAAGTTGCTGAAAGCTTGCGTGATATCGCTGGTTTGCTCTCTGATAATAAAGACCTTTCTGATATTCTTTCCGAGATATTAATACAACTTCATAAGAACTTGCCCTGTGACATCGCTGGAATCTGGCTTTTTGACCCTGATACGGCAGATCAACCTTTAGAATCACGGGATTTACATCTGGCTGCCTACCAAACATCTGAGGATTATCCATCTGAAGGTCTGGGTGAATTAAGTTTTTTTCCCGATGACTGGGTGATAAACACGCTAAATGAGACATTACCTACGATCAGAGAACCAGACCAGACACTGGGGCCAATAGCCAAACAATTTAACCTTCCTCAAGATTATTCCGCCATCGCTGCCCCCCTTTTCATCGGCGATGAAATATTAGGCATGTTGACACTAGACCACCACACACCGGGTCGTTATGGTCTTGAATCCCAAAAAATCACCTCAGCTTTCGCCAGTTATGCCGCCATTGCCATCCAAAATACCCGCTTGTTCACAACATATCAAGAACAGGCATGGATTTCCACGATTCTGCTTCAGGTGGCAACCGCAACCCAATCCTTAACAAACCTTGACGAACTGGCTGGCACCATCGTCAGGCTGACGCCAATGGTCCTGGGTGTCAAGGGTTGCGCCCTTTACCTGCGAGAACCTGAAAGTGATATTTTTTCACCCTACGCATCTTATGGATTTGGCGATTTGGCAGATGAGCTTGTCATGGAGCAACCACTGAATCTGGTAGACGCACCACTATTGGAAGAATTACGATCCTCTCAAAAACCACTACGTGTGAGTGATGCGCATCAAGAACTGCACCTTCCCGATTCCTTCACCCGCCAGATATCACAAGATAGTCTCATCTTATTGCCACTGATATCTCGAGATGAGATGCTTGGCGCATTTCTAATAACCAACGAGATCGATCCCACCCAACACAGGCACAATAACATCTTAATCAGTGAGGAGCGATACAGGATCGTTCAGGGTATTATTCAACAAACAGCTGTGGCAGTTGAAAACATCCGATTATTAGAAGCCAGACAGGAAGAAGCTTACGTTTCCACAGTTTTGCTTCAATCAGCACAAGCTGCTGTCAGCAGCGAAAATGTAAACGATACCCTCGATTCAATCGTGCATATTATGCCAATTTTGGTCGGGATTGACGCAAGCGTCATTTATCTTTGGCAAGCAAACGAAAGTGCATTTCGAATAACACAAGCCTCAACCAAAGGTGTCAGGGATGAAAAAGAAATCCTGGGTACAACTTACAAACCCGGAGATTTCCCAATGCTGGATGCGGTTTTTAGGAACAATCGCCCGATTGTTTATCCTTTTATTGAATCAGCCCTACCGCCTGAGGACTGGGACGTGATTTTACCTGATGAAGGACAGGAAGATCCAACCCCAGTAATACAAAGTCGTTACCCACTCTTGATGGGTTTCCCATTATCCATGCAAGACGATGTGTTTGGGGTTCTGTTAGCACAAGACAAGTATTTGTCATCAAACAGAAACCGCCGATTTGAATTGCTGATGGGGATGTCACAACAAGCATCTCTCGCCATCCAAAATGACATCTTGAACAAGGAGATGATCGAGCGACAGCACCTTGAACGCGAATTTCAAGTGGCGAGGGAAATTCAACAAACCTTCCTGCCAGATCAAATACCGGAAATCACCGGATGGGAAATAGATGTTTACTGGGAGCCTGCTCGACAAGTGGGTGGTGATTTTTATGATTTCTTCATGTTACCAGATGGCCGTTTGGCGTTTGTCATTGCGGATGTCTCTGATAAAGGTTTGGCTGCAGCACTATACATGACCGTCACCCGGACCCTTCTACGCGCAGCTGGCTTGAAATCCGATTCACCCTCAATGATTCTTGAAAGAACAAATGATCTCTTACTGTCAAACTCACAAAACGGTTTATTCGTGACCACCTTTTATGGCATTCTTTCCCTTGATGAAGGCCTTCTGACGTTTTCAATCGCTGGTCACAACCCACCCTTGGTCATCCAATATCAGGAACAAGAAATTTATGAGTTCGAAAAGGGCGGTATTGCTCTGGGTGCATTGCCAAATATCCACTTAAATGAAAATCAGATCTTGATCAATCCTGGGGATTGCCTGGTCTTGTATACAGATGGCGTCACGGAAGCTTTTAACCTTAAGGATCAGATCTATGGAGAAAAACGTCTGACAGGAATACTGAGAACAGCAATTGGCGATAATGCCCATCGTGTTGTTGAAAAGCTGAAAGCGGATCTTCACTCGTTCCGAGATAATGCACCTTTAAGCGATGACACAACCATCCTGGCGATTTGCCGATCCCAAACTCCGATTAAAGAAAATAAAAACCAGGTCAACGCTGAAAAGGTTATAAAAGAAAAACCGAATTAAGAGACAACGGCTCAGTAGTGGTATTGATCGCTTGGTAATCATTAAAACACAACAAAATTTGATTATCTTACCTCTAACTGTCAAAAATCTCCCACTTAATAA